>JAHDEE010000011.1:0-11781 GCA_020629005.1 Chitinophagales bacterium | reverse complement strand
GTAAAGTAAGGAGCCAGATAGAAACCACGACCTGCTCGTTTTTCTCCTGGATAGAAACGTGCTTCAAGTCCAAAATAGATTCCGCCCAACTTCATTTCGTCTACAGTGACTACCCGATCATCAAAAGTGATGCCCGTGAGCGAGTGTTTTACTCCATCGTCATCTTCAATTTCAAAATCCGAGAAGCGATTAGTTGCTTTGATTGGAAAGTATAGGCCCAAATCGGCCTGGATAGCGAAGTCGTCACTTAGCGTTCTTTCATATTGAAGATGTAGATTGCTAAAAAGCAAGCCACCCAAACCCAGCTTTACACCATTGTCTGTCTGAGCCTGCGTGTCCTTGCTGACCCCCATCAGCAGAACCATTAACAGCAGTGCGGGTAAAGTTTTAGTTAAGTTAATCCTAGACATAGTCCGTATTTTGATTATTGATAACGTAAGGTAATAAAGTGCAGTGAAAAAGTCAGTCTCGCGACTGAAGGATACCGATATTTACTTTCTGATGTTTCTATACCGACTATACCCCTATGCAAATGAACGAAATATCCATGAATTGGTGGCCTAAATAGCTGAGATTGAACTTTTCCCCACTTAATTTTATTAAGGCATAGAACCTAATAAAATCTTCAATCATAACGAAATCAAACGAGACACAGCGACAACCAAAGAGTAAGTCAGAGAAAAAGGAAATTCGTGAGCGGGTAAAATTGCTCAAATTGATTAAGCCCTTTTTTGAACTTGTATGGGCAGCAAGTCCAGGTTTGACACTTGTAAGCTGCTTTGCCGTACTAATCCGCTCGGTATTTCCCCTACTGGTGCTCTACATTGGAAAACTGCTGGTGGATGAGCTGGTCCTGCAAGTGGGTCAGGAAATCCCGGAGCTCGACCACTTCTACAGCTTGCTGGTGATTCTGGCGGTCGTGAGCATCAGCCAGTTTATCATCAATCGAATTAATCAGGTAACCCGGCAATTATTGGGTGATTTGTTTCAGTACAAGACCTCCGCGAGCCTGATTGAACGGGCTGCAATGCTGGATCTTGAATTTTTTGAAGACAATGAATTCTACGACAAACTGGAACGAGCGAGAAAGCAGAGCTATGGTCGTGTACTATTGCTCTATGCTTTTCTGGATTTGCTGACTACTGTCATTACTATGACTGTGTTGGCAGTGGCTCTACTGTTCTTTAATCCTTTCTTTTTTCTTGTCATTATTCTGGCAGCTATTCCTGCCGCAGTCAGTGAGCGCTATTTCAGCAAACTGCAGTATCGCTTTCACAAACAATGGACGCCGGTACGTAGACAAATGTGGTACCATTACTTTCTGGGAACAGATCATGACTATGCCAAAGAGATCAAAGTCTTTGGACTTTCTGGCTTTCTACGAAGCGAATACGAACAATTGACAGGCGACTATTTCCAGGCTTGGAAGAAGTTGATCGTCAGACGTGCTTCCTGGAATGTTGTCATGAATATGTTCATCACGATCTCCCTCTATGGTGGCTATGTGATTTTGGCAGTGCAAGCAATCAATGGGGTGATCACTGTGGGAACCCTAACTTTTTGGATCGGTGCGCTGGTGAAAGTGGGAATGGACGTTCGGGGGCTTATGAGTGGCTTAGTAGACAGCGAAGAACGACTGACCTACCTGCAAGACTTCTTTGATTTCTTTAGGATTCAACCTAAGATTTTTGAAAATGAAGATGGTTTGCCTTGGCCTGAGAAGCTAGTGCAGGGCATAGAATTTCGAAATGTTAGCTACAGATACAACAAGTCTGATGTTTGGGCCTTGAAAGGGGTTTCTTTCCGGATTTCTCCAAGCGAAAAAATGGCCTTGGTCGGAGAGAATGGCGCGGGGAAAACGACCCTGATTCGCCTCCTTTGCCGACTATATGATCCTACAGGGGGGCAGATTCTTTTGGAGGGTGTGGATCTGAAAGAATATCGATTAAGTGAAGTGAGGAAAAACATAGGGGTGATCTTTCAGGATTTTGTGCGCTTTAGCATGCAAGCGAAGACCAATATCGCTGTAGGAAATATAGAGCAAAGGGACAACATGGCAAGAATAGAGGAGTCAGCTGAAAAGAGTCTGGCGGCTTCTGTGATTGAATCGCTTCCAAAAGGGTATGAACAGATGCTGGGTAAGCGCTTTGACAAGGGTTATGATCTTTCTGGCGGGCAGTGGCAGAAGATTGCCATCGCCAGAGCATTCATGAATGATGCCGACGTACTAATTCTTGATGAGCCGACTTCTGCACTTGATGCTCGTGCCGAACAAGAGGTTTTCGAGCGTTTTACTACGCTTACGGAAGGAAAGCTCTCCGTTGTGATTTCGCACCGCTTTTCGACTGTTCGTATGGCCGAGCGGATTCTTGTTCTTGAGCGTGGAGAAGTAATTGAATTTGGAACTCATTATGAACTGATGCAGCAAGACGGACAGTATGCAGAACTGTTCAATTTACAGGCTGCAGGCTACCAGTGAGCAAAAGCAAGCATTTAGCCTGCATTGCGGCCTGGGACAGTAACAAGCATCACTGGAATATAGCCGACTTCACTAGTGTACAAGCGTCTTCAGAAACTTAGGGGATCGTCTATGTTGGGTCGCTTGCTCGTAGGCATATGCCATCTCCAGCAACAAGGCTTCTGTCCAGGCTCGTCCCGTGAAGGAGATGCCAACAGGTAGCTCCTCAACGAATCCCATCGGCAAAGTAATACTGGGATATCCAGAGATTGCGGCAGGGGAGGAGCTGCCTCCCAAATAGTGATCTCCGTTGATCATGTCTGTCTTCCAGGCGGGGCTGCCAGTAGGAGTTACAATCGCATCCAGGCGATATTTTTCCATGAACTTGTCAATGCCTTCTTCGCGAGACAAACGATGCATGGTCTCCAGTGCTTCTAGATATTTCTCGTTGTCCAGGCCTTCAAGCGTCACTGCATGCTCCAAATGTTTTTGATCAAAGAACTTCAATTCTTCATCATGGCTCTTGTTGAAGGCAATGAGGTCTTCGAGGCTTCTGACGGTAGTTTTTTGCGGCAGCTTGCCTAGATATTTGTCTAGCCCATACTTGACCTCATAGTACATGACGGTCATGCTCGCAGACATCATTTTGGAATCGTATTCCTCCTCGATTTCGATGATTTTGGCACCCTGTGCTTTAAGGTCTCTGATGGCTTTTTGCAGCAGTTGGTCAACCTTGCTGTGATAAGTTCCCGATTTAGACCACCAACCAATGCGCTTGCCTTTCAGTCCCTTTTTGTTTAAGCAACCACTGTAATCACGTTGGGCTATCCGACCAGGAATCTGAGTGGTCTCGTCATTAGGATCAGGAAGTGTAATTGATCCTAGCACCAGGGCTACATCTTCCACACTCCTACACATCGGACCTGCTGTATCATGCGAATGCGAAACCGGAATAATACCACTTCTGCTGATCAGCCCAACAGTTGGTTTTAGACCCACCAATCCATTGTTATTGCTGGGGCATACGATAGAGCCATTTGTTTCAGTCCCAAAAGCCAGGATGCATAGATCAGCTGCGGTCGCTGCACCGGAGCCAGAGCTGGAACCACAGGGGTTGCGATCCAGCACGTAGGGATTCTTGGTTTGTCCTCCTATTGCACTCCAGCCACTTGAAGATACATGTGCTCTGAAGTTGGCCCATTCGCTCAAATTGGCTTTGGCGATGATGATTGCTCCGGAGGCCTTAAGCTGCCTGGCCAGCCAGGAATCCTGCTCAGGAAAAGAGTTGGCCAGTGCAAGGGAACCAGCAGTACAAGGCATTTTGTCGGCAGTATCAATATTGTCTTTAAGTATCACAGGAATACCATGAAGTGGTCCAAGAGGCATTCCCTTATCCAACTTCGACTGCATGTCTTCGGCAATTTGCAAGGCCTCGGGATTGATCGATATTATGGAGTTTAGTTTGGGTCCGCTTTGGTCTATTTCCTGTATTCTGGTCAGGTAGTATTGTACTAACTCAGGTATGCTAAGTTCCTTGCTTTTGAACAGTTCCTGCGCTTTGGAAATACTCAGTTCCTTTTTAATCTCCACTGACTTGGGTTTTGAATAGCCGGACAGCAACATCGCAAGAGCTGCCAAAATTAGATATCGCATAGTTTTACATTGCCTCACGAATATACAATTATCCCAGCTGAACTTGCCACCAATTTGTGGCTGCCAGCAGGCTTTGCTGCTAGTTGCAAAAGTGCGCACGATCGAACCATTGCAACTGGTAGGTCTGCTCTCTTGGCTCAAAACCCATGCTTTGGTAGATTTGGAATGCTAGCGACTCATCTTCCGCAACGATCACTACCTCGTGATCAGGGAAGTCCTCTGTCAGGTCCACTAGAATTCGATGCATGATGGTTTTGCATACTCCTTTTCTTCGATGCTGAAGATTTGTAGCTACATTATGAAAGCGCACCTGTTGATCATCATAATAGATACCAATATCGCCCAGAAGGCGACCTCCTTCGAAGGCTCCATAACGCCTTGCGACTCCTTGGTCTGTCAAATTTCGAAATGCTTTAGCCTGACTGTTTACAAAGCGCTCTGTAAACTGTTGCCCAAGTTCTCTTACACTGGCAAATTGATTCCAGTCGGTGTCACTTTGCAAATGGCGTATCTCTAAGTCTTCATTGATGTTTTGAGGCATGATTGGCTTTCCTAGGACCAGTACTCGATCATCGATGTAGCCGAAGCCGGAGTCAAGAAAAGGCTCAATTTCTCCCCTTGCCGCCTGGTCCCAGGCGATGGCCTGAAAGAGCTTGTGGTCTTTAAATTCTGACTGATACAATCCTATCCAGTTGTCGAAATCTCCTGGACCAGGTGCCTGCTTCATGATCAGACAATTGCCCCAGAAGTAGGTAGGGTTATGTGGGGAAAGCACTTTCCAGTACTGCTCTTTTTCGCTTACCTCAGCAGCGTACTTGTGATACATTAGGTCAGTGCGGTTTGCTAGTAATTTAGGGTTCATTCTGTTTGCTTGATTCGGGTTTTACGCGATCTGGCTGCAAAAGTAAAGCATAATGGATTGTTAGGCAATCGAATTGTGTCAAGGGTTCTTTGTGACCACGTGGGTAGTTCGTGGCAAAATAGCCTCGGGCGCAGCGGTAGGCGGTGCCTGCATGCGTCAGTGACTGCCAGTGCATGGTAGCTCGGAGCCTGCGGAGAGATGCCAGGCACTGAGCAGGAACAAGCAGGCAGGTGCCGACTACAAGCGTAGCACGAGTAGAAAGATTAGGCGACCGAGCCCGCTTCGCTCCAAAAAAATAGCATAACTTCACCTCGATGTATCAGCAGAAAAATGCGCTGGGAGCAGGTTTGGCTATGCTCGTCGTTGTGCCCTTGCTTTGTTGTCTTTGGGCTTGCGATCAAAGAAGGGAGCTGCCTAATGCAATTTATCATTGGAAGACGGATGCGGTGCTGAGCGAAAAGGAAGATTCATTGCTTTCGCGAGCAGGTATCGAGAGGATTTATTTGCGGTATTTTGATGTAGACTTTGTGCAAGTTGCGGACAAGATGGAGGCGGCTCCGGTGGCAGTGATTCGCGAGGTCGGGCAGACGCTAAAGTCGCTTGATATTGTGCCTGTTGTTTTTGTGACGCCCAGGGTGCTAAAAGATAGAGCTGCTGTGCCGGCAATTGCTGATAAGATTTCGGACTTGATCAAACAAATCAGCCAACATCATTTTGCGCATGTACCGGAGCAAATTCAATTGGATTGCGATTGGACGGAAAGTACTCGTGCTGCTTTTTTTGATTTGGTGGAGCACTTGAAAAGAGATTATGAAGTGAGTGTGACTTTGAGATTGCATCAGTTGAAGTATGCTGAAAGCAGCGGCGTGCCGCCAGTGGATCGTGCCAGCCTTATGCTGTATAATGTTGGTGCCTTATCGGACTTTTCGGAAAATTCCATATTAACTGCTGATGTAGTGTCGCAGTATATATCGAGTGGGCAGACTTATCCGCTTTCCCTGGATCTGGCATTGCCGGTTTTTTCGCAGACGGTGATTAAGAATAATAATAAGCGGCATCGATTGCTGCGTGGCGATCACAGTGCTGAGCTTGCAAAAGACCCGGATACATTCCGGCAAATTGCGACTGATGAATTTGAGGTGCTTCGAGATACTTTGTATAATGGTTTTTATTTATACCGTAATTATCGATTGAAAGTGGAGGCTTTTGATCTTGAAGAGATCGAGCAATCGCTCGATGTGATTTCGGCTAGTCGTTTGGATATACGTTCAAGAATCTATTATCACCTGGATGAGGATTATGTAGATAATTTGCATCGGCTTCTTGAGATACTTTAGTATTTTGTTGGTTCGCCATCACTGGAATTGATAACCTGAATCGATTGCCTTATGAAATATCCATTTTTCGTATTGCTGCTGCTTTGTTTTTGTGCGTCTGAAACCCTGGCTTGTGGAGGCTGGGACGCTGAAGATGACAGTTATTATTACAACTTGTTTGATCAGCAATTAATTGACGGTGAGCAGTACCTACAGCCTTTTTTACGAACCGATGTCTATCGTTTTTACGGGGAGGAGGCAGTGCCTACTTTTGATGATGCCAACCTTGACTTGTGGCAAAAGCTGCTGAAATCCTGGACCAGGGAGGAGCTGCGCACGGCAGTATACCACAAGGCGGTTGACCAAACCGATTGGGATTTGAAGAGTGAAATTGAAGTAGAAGTGCGCGATTATCTGAAGCTGGCTAAAGACTGTGAGCAGACCTTTGCATTTCGATTGGAAGACCTTTGGGACTATGAGGATATCATGGATCAGAATCACTATTATGGCGATTTGATTTCCAGAGCTCAGGAGGGATTTGCGGTGGCAGCACATGCACAGATAAAGCTGAGATATGCTTACCAGATTATTCGGGCTTATCACTATTCCAGAAACTATGCTGATGCAGTTGGCTTTTATGAGCAGTCGGTAAAGCCGTTGGCAGATGATACAGAGATTTATTATTACGCTATGGATCAGGCAGCCGGATGTTATTATAGTCTTGGTGATTATGAGCGGGCTGCCTATTTGTTTATGAAAGTTTTTCAGGGTAGTCGAGATAGAAAGGCAAGTGCAAAGGTGAGTTATGATTGGTGCATTGATAAAGGGGCTGAAGGGAAAACGCATTTTTCAGGTAAGAAAGATGAAGCTGCTCACATCCTATTGCAAGGAATGTCTGCTTTTACCGATATGGCGGCAAATTTGGACGCGCTTGTGGAACTGGAAGCAGCATCTCCAGAAGTGGAGCTCCTGTTTATGCGTGCGATGAATGAGTATGAGCGTTTTCTTTTGCCAAAGCGATTGGGTATGAAGTCTGATCGAAGTCTGCCCGACTTTGGACATTCCCTTTATGATAATAGTGATTTGCTCACTGATTTTGCGGCAAAGATGTCGATAGATGGACCTGTGAACCGACATTCATTTTGGGCGCTAAGTGCGGCTTATCTGGAGTTTTTACATGGAAATACTGCCGGGGCAAAACGCAAGACGGAAGCGGTTGATGATCCTGCATTGGCTCATCAGAGGGAGGTGCTGCTAAAGGTATTTGAGGTATTTGAGTGGGAGGGAATTGGGCCCGAGCAGGAAGCCTATCTGGCCGCGCAGCTTGAACCGCAATTTGCCGGACCTCCCAGCGATGGTTGGAGTCGTGATGAGCCAGTTTGGAAGTATCTGGCAATGGATCGGGTAGGCCATTTGTACTATGAGCAGGGGGAGTTGGCTAAGTCCTTTCTGATGCATCATATGTTGCAAGACGTAGTTCGAATTTCTTCCCTGGAATTGTTGGAGGACTTATGGGCGCTTTTTGAAAAGCGGGACAAGAGTGAAATGGAACAAATGCTTTGCAGTCGGGTAAAAGATATGCCATCTGAAGTGACACCGAAAGACCTGATTACATTTGCAATTGGGCATTATTTTCTCCAGCAAGGTGAGCCAAGGCAGGCGCTTCCCTGGCTTGAAAAGTCAGTTCTTGATAATGCCGAAGCCAATTCCATTTCTGACTACTTCCAGAAGCTCGTACCTGCATCAGTGTTTTCCAATAACACTTACGAATGCTACTCTTGTGATGTGGAAGAGGTGATGGAAGATGAGGTTTATAAAGCTGATCTCTTTGCTTTTATTCATTCAGGATTGGGAACTGAAGGAGACCCTGAAGGGATGGGGGATCTTGCTCTTGGTATTGATCGACTGATGCAGAAGTCTAAATTGGCGAAATCTCTCTTGATGCTGGATTCGCTAAGCAATTGCGGGACGAAGTGGAAAGAGAAACTGGCACATTATCTTCTTGGGAATTATTATTTCAATGTCAGCAATACCGGTTATTACAGACACCTGTTGGTTGGCTACAATTGCAACAGCGCCCGTTATCGATATTTTCCTTTTGATGCAGAAAAGTATGAGAGTGCCAGTGACCTCTATGCCAGGCGCGAGGGATACAATTTGGAAGGAAGTGCCAAGATGCGCAAAATGTATCACGGTTTAGCCAAGATTGCCTATAGACATTATGAGGAGATGTTAGCGCTCTCTGATGATCGCGAGTTAAACTCCAGAACACTATACATGATGGCCAAGTGTGAGTTAAATGACCTCTACAATCATTCAGTCTATAGCAGACGCAGATACCACGGCGGGACGAAACATGGTGCAGATCAATATCGGGATAGTTTTGCCATTCTCTGCAATGAATATTCTGGCACCAAAACCTTTGCCCGCATTGAATCCAAATGCAGGTTCTTTCAGAATTATTGTCCCATGTAATAAGAGACGCTCCGGACTCGCCCAAGCCCGGAGCTTCATCATGTGCAATCTACAAGTATTGCATGTCGTGTAAAGTGTTCCAGAATCTGTCCAATACCACAATTTGCGACATACTTGAACAGAAATCAATTACCTTTTTGCGACTAAATTTGGGGGAAATCCGGTATTGTAGGAAAGTCTTGTGTTTCCTTATTGGAGATATTTGAAGAAAAGAATGTTTCCTTTACCCGATCTGCCTTCATTGCTGATGTACAGATCTCCATCCGGTTCAAAGCAGATGCCTTCAGGTTGCTTAAAAACATCTCGGTTCAATTTCTTGACCATTTTGATGTTCCCTCCTTGTCCTAGTACTACCAGGAGTTTACCCGCAGTGGAGATGATGTATACGTCTTTGGTGATGGGATGAACTGCGATACCTGAAGGGCGGAAAATTTCCTCCAATCCTCTGGCAGAAGCCATATTTTGAAGTACGCTTTGAGGGTATTGTTCGATAATTTTTTTGTTCAGAACTTCCAAATCTATGATATATTTTGGCTCGGCATGCAAAGTACGGGAAGAGATATCATAGGAGTAAATGGCCCGTTGCATCACGTGTTCTGGCGCATCTCCTGCTTTCCCTTTGCAGGCTACCAGAAGTTCTGGCTTTCCTGGTACAACTGCCAATCCTTCAGGATTATTCTTGTGAGAAAGTTTTGTTTGTACGCTATAGCGATCTCGTTTGTCCTTGTCCCAGGCATTTTCTACGGTATAGATTTTTCCATTGGTTTTTACGACGTACAAATCCTGCCCATCAAAGGCAATTCCCTCGTAATCTCCATCTTTTCCAAAGTCCAGCTTCTTCTTTATTTTCTCGTCTTCAAGATCATAAACAAAGGCCTCAGCCCGTTCATCCTGAATGGTCAATAGTTGGTCGTTCTTTAAGTAAGCCAAACCGGATATCTCGACAAGCTCCTTTGGCAGTTTGTGCTTTTCGGTTGGACTACCCAACTCATAAGGTATTGCAGGGCCTTCTGGTACATTGCATTGACATAACCAGGGTAGTATCAAAATGACAGCGCCTGAAAGAAAGAGTTGCAGTTTGTGATTCATGCTGAAATAAATTGGCCCGCAAAATTAATCAATCTCCACTTCGCCAACTAATATGTGAGATGGCAGATTGTATTACAATTACGAGACCGATTACTACAAGTAACTCGGAGATGGTGCCTTTTGAATTTCTTAAACTCTGAAGTCGAACGTATGATACACACACTTGTCATGACAAAAAGTGCATGAACAGCACTAAGAGAGGCTATTAGCATAAGCCCCACCATTCGCAATGGTACGGCTCTGTATTGGTGTTCATTACAGGTGCTTGCACTCTCTCTCGCCTAAAAGATTAAGCATAGCGATGATCGACCAATTCATTGATCGGTTGAACGCTAAAACCACTTAGATTGTGATTTATAATGAGTTCAAGAAACCTTTCTGAGCACAGGAATCCTTTGATCACAGACCCGGAGTAAAACAAGTCATATGGGAAGTCCTTTGTAAGTACAATATCCTGTGCAATTGCCCTTGTCTTATAGTCCTTCTGTTTAAATAGCTCTTGCCGAAAAGTTCTATATTCAAGCAGAGTTTTAAAGACCAAGGGCTCTTCCGTCTTCGAGTTGGTAAAAGTGGATTGATTCCACAACACAAATTCTGCACCCAGGTCTTGCAAGAAAAACAGAGCCTTGTAGCTAACAGCTTCGTTTTGGTAAATCGAAAGAGGGTATGAATTGCATTTAGCCACACGCAATTTAGGTAAGAGCTTTATCACTCTCTCAGAAAAGACCATATAATTGGAAATAGCTACCACAGCCGGGTAGTCGACCAACTTTGCATCAGGGTGAAGTTGAAAGTCCGGCATACGAATATCGGGAATTTGAGGGTTGTCCCGAGCCAGTTTTGTGTAGGAGTACGGTGCATCAATATGATAACCTTGCCCTTTTATCAGTTGCACAGGTAGTTCAGCAGAGCCAACCATTTCTGGCAAGACCGAGTGATTGAGTTTGTATAGCATGTCTGCAAGTTATTACATCTTTTACGAGCAATCTACAATCAAGTCTTGAATCTGAGTGTCGGAAGCTGCGCTTAAAATCAACGTTTTGAGACACTCTTGAAGGTCACGGACTAATGCGATTCCAGCATCCAAGTCTATGTTATCAATTGTCCCTCCTGGAGGAATCAATTCTGCGAGAATTTCGTCTAATTTATTCACAACTTGTACATCATATGCAGGATGAGTTGTGTTTTGAAATGACTCGACTGCAACACCATTATGTTTCGAGTTCATATGAAACTCCCCATTCCGTGCAAGTTTTTGTATCAATGGGTGCTCTCCTCCTCTCTTCCATGGTATTATGTGGTGGGCATGTTGACCGGAAGTTGTTCCGATTATATCCACCAGTAAATGAAACGAAACCATCTGCGGACAATTTCCATACTAACTGAGTGCTTCCACCAGAAGCTGTAGCTACTTTCCAGACCAAATACTTCACAGCAGTTGCGCCCTGTCCTAAAACTGGAATGAACGCGGCTGCGCTTGCTGCAGCGTTGATCCCATCACCTTCTGCTGTGTAAAGTACCACGTTAAGTCCGTCAAAGAACATTCCGTAGGCAGGAATCAGTCCGGCAACATCGTTGAAGAGATGTATTGAACTTTTACTTGGAATTCTGGGTTCAATCGAACCTTTTTTTGGGCCATGTAATTGCAGAATGTCCTGCTTCATAACCAGTTGATCGATCTACCTTACGATTCATGCTGAAGTAAATTGGCCTGCAAAATTAATCAATCTCCACTTCGCCAACTAATATTCGAGATGGCAGATTGTATTACAATTACGAGACCGATTACTACGAGTAACTCGGAGATGGTGCCCAATGCATTCAGCATCATGAAGCCAATCGCCATATCCGGTGGGTCCAGCCCTTTTCCCATTGCCGGCATGCCAACTGTGATCATCATTCTCGCAAGAAAAAGGAATACTGCCAGG
>JAHDEE010000195.1:4217-11959 GCA_020629005.1 Chitinophagales bacterium | reverse complement strand
AATACCAACGGAGACTGTACCGTAGGTGCAAGTTGCAATGACAATGATCCATGTACCACAAATGACAGCTTCAACAATAACTGTGAATGTCTCGGAACTTTGCTGGACGAAAACAACAACAATATTTGCGATTCTGAAGAAGATCTGACTCCGGACGATCAGGAGGAAGATCCCGACACAACTGAAACACCGGTAGAAATTGAAGAGCCAGATGGGCCGACAGGCACTGGCGCACTGGCCAGCTGCGGAGCATCACTCGACATACAAAATGCGAAAGATTGCGGTGTGCCTTCTCCGGCACGAGTCAAGATCCTTAACCCTGAGGCCACGGTGCCACACTTCTATATGGTGAAAGACAGCGAAGGCGAAATGCTCTATCAAAACTCGACCGCCGAAGAGTCCATTCTGCTAAAGTTTCTCAATGCTGGCAACTACAAACTCGAAGTGCAAAGCATGCAAGCCAATTGCTATCAAGAAGAAGACTTCGAAATCCAGAACGACTCAGAGTCACTCGCCACGGTTCAGGATGACGAATTCGTTCATGGCTGCGAATCCAACGGTATTTTCGACATTTTGGCAAACGACACGGATTACCTCAGCAGCACACTCAACATCACCAGCATCGATGACAATGCCTTTGTGCTGGTCTATGGCAATCAAGTAATTGTCGAACCAAACGAAGGGTTCATCGGAGAAATAAATTTCGAATATGAACTCTGCGACAACTTCTTCTGCTGCCAAACTGCCAATGTAAAAGTAACAGTAGAAGCCTGCGGGGTGCAGGAAGATGAAGGCTGCACAGTCGAGAGCTATCAAGTGGTCGACTGCAACGGGGAACGAGCTTCGATTATCGTTTCCACTCAAGACACGGAAGGCACCGTCTTCTACCGTCTCTTCGATATTGAAGGATCTCTGGTACAGCAAAACTCCACCTACGAGCATCCCTATATTTTCGAAAACGTAGCGCCAGGTGAATATCTGCTAAACACCACCACTGAAACCTGCGAAAGCGATCTCGACATCAGCGTGCCCTGCGAACCCATTGATCCTGAAGAAGAGCTAGTCGAAGAATTCGACTGCATCTTTGAAGAGATCAATATCCAGGAATGCCAGTTCTTTGAGGGCGCTGTTGAAATTGTCACAAGCAATCCGGGCATCAATGCCTTCCACAAACTGTACCTCGAAGGCGAAGGACTGATTCAGCAAAATGCGAGCACAGTTTCTCCAATCTATTTCGATGGCTTGGCAGAGGGTAATTACACCCTTGAACTAAGCACCGAAACCTGCGACGAGGCACAGGACTTTGTAATAGATTGTGGCGAGCAAAACGAAAACTGCATTCTGGAAAGTGTCGACGTACAAGCCTGCAACGAGAGTGGATTGGCAACGCTGAAAGTGCACACCTCGCTTGTCGGACTTCAGGCCTTCTTTAAATTGTACGATAGCAATGATGAGCTCGTAGTACAAAATTCGACTGCCTCCAATCCGGCAACCTTGACCAGTGTACCGACGGGGAATTACACATTGAGAGTTTGCTGGCAGGGCTGCGAAGATGAACTGCCTGTACAAGTGATTTGCGATTAAGGGATAGAGAATCAATAACGATAAATTATTTGGAGCGAAGCGCAACTCGCTCTATCAACCGACAGGCGCGCTCTCCACTATTATAAGTACCGCTGCTGCCTGCTACAGCTGCAGCTATAGGGTCTCTCCGGCAAGCTCCGAGCCCCTATAGCTGCGCTTTCGCCACGGCATCAGCGGCACTTATAACCGTTTCGATCCCGGCTATTTTGATAGGTCGCTGCTTCGTAGCACCAAACCTCCTTTCCTCTTTCATAGTAGCCCAAGGCTATAAGACCATCACTCGAGATACAAGCGATTTTCCACTCTTCTCTCCCACAGCCTCTAGATGATAGACTCCGGGTCTGGCATCAATTAATTCTATACTCCTATTCTTTCCACTTCTTTCTACCTGATGCTGCACCTTCTTCCCATTTACATCAAACACCGAAAAGAAATACCGTTCATCCGAATCCAATGTCACAAAAAAGGAGCCCGTACCAGGATTAGGGTGTATCAGTTGATCGGTCACTAAGGGGAGTCTAATCGCGTTCGGTTCTACATCTCCTGGCACGGTGATCTCCAAAATTTGTTCATTGTTCGCATAACAGGATTCGGACAAGCTGCCCAGAGCATTAAGGCTCACAAGCAATTGAGTTGGACCTGCAGGCAAGGCACTAATGTCAATATTATAGGTGTAGCTAGCAATCGGATCGGGCAAGCTGATTTCTATGCTGCTAATCAGCAGGCTCTCAAAATCGGCCTGTTCATTGATGGCCACTACGTTAATACCAAGTGGCAGTTGACCAGGCTGGCCGGCGAGCTGCACCTCCACCGTTAAGGTAATCTGTTCCGTATCTTCATTAACCGTTTCTGGAAGAATACTGACACTGCTTTCTCCATCTGGAAAAAAGTAATCCGCACTTTCTGAGAACGCAAACCTAATAGCCGGATCTCCAGCCCAATGAGCACCTTCAATCATTCGTCTTATTCCTTGATAGTAGATTGTTGTCGAATCTGTAGGTCCAACATAAAGATCTTGCAGAGAATTCCTGAAACAAGATCCAAGGCTGGATCCATAGTCATTGGCAGTAAAGTGCTGGTGTAGGGACTCGGCCAGTAAGACATTAAACGTAGGAAACAACAAGCCCCCATGAGCCAAGCCAGCAATTGCTCCTCTTTCCGGACTCAGCAGCCAATCATCTAAGCGGGCATTTGCTTCTGCCTTGTGAAACTTTCCGGCAAAATTACCTGAGCTAAGCACAATCGGATATCTTCCCTGCTCCACTACCGGAGCCTCAAAAGGCCAGCTATCACTCCAGTCCCAGGGATTGAAAATATCTCCTTGGTAGTAGGTACCTACTGCATTGATAATACCAACTCCATCAGCGATATGCTGTTCGAATTCCCCGTACTGCGCCGCAGTCAGATTCTGCGCAGCTACACCTCCACTAAGGGAGGCATTCACCTCGCTATAGGTTTGCAAAACTTCACCGTTGAATGGCTGTTGACCGATCATAGCACCCAGTACTTCCAGCGCTGCCAACTGAGTTTCCTCGTCATCGGATACACCATTGCCATCGAAGTCCGCGTTGCTGGCAACCGATAGGTGCAATGCATCACGCTGCCAGTCGGTTCCTCCTGCCAGGCAAGTCGATTCGTATGCACGTAACTTGTTCAGGTAAGTGAGCAGCTCGTTTGCATTTGCGGCGCTTACTCGTCCTGTAGACAGTCGTGGAACAATGCCCAGGGGAGCAGCTGAACTTAGCAGCACATCAGATCCAGGGAAACCGTAGGTGGGGATGAGATTTCTGACAGAATTGTCGACTTCAAAGCGGCATTCCTGATACTCGATCGACTTACCCAAAAGTAGCAGGTGCTGCGGTGGACCAGATGATTGCAACATGGCTTTGACAAAGTCTTGAATGGCAATCGGGTGGCCCCGTGTTCCCCAGGCATATTGATCATATAGTTCTTCGATTTCGATGGCCTGTACCGAATGAGAACCGCCAGCGGCTCCAGAACGATAAGCAGCATAGTCCTGTACTGGATGCTGACCATCTACTTCCTCATCTAGCGCGGCAGCATAGAGCATCAAGAAACTTGCTTCCGGCGATTCTGTATAGTCTGTCCACTGGCGAGGCTCCAGTTGTTCTATCTTTGTGATTGCTTGATTTTCATCAATGGCACTTAAGTACAAGTTCATGCCGTTGATGGATTGGGGATTATCCTGCAAAAAGAATTTGCAGCTTCCAGCTTCGACGAATGGAGTGTAACGTCTCGCATTGGTTTCGTCATAGAGCACCGCTTGCAGGCCCGCAAAATTTTCGAACTCCACGTACTTGTCTCCATCAGTAGGCAAACGAAAACTGATACTGCTTCCACCTTGCAAGTCAAAAGCCCTGGCATAGGTAATGGCAGTAAAGGGTACGGCATAGTCGTCCTTGCCCTCTGGATATAAATCACCAACTGCCAAATAACTAACGACGGTCTCGTTGGCTACATCTGCATTAAGCAGGTCCTGGCTGAAGTTGGCAAATGCTGTCTGGCAGTCAAAACCCTCATAGGTTTCGTCGATGATTGTTGACCCAGACACATCCACCTGAGCATGATGGTCTGGATAATACGCAAACTCATTTGACAAGCCAATCAGCTTTGTTTCGAGCAGTGCCGGGGGTGCTCCTGGCCCAACGAAAGCCGCCGGCGTAGGCACAGCCACGTCAAAGGTGCCGCTGTCCGGCGATATGACAGATGACATCCAGCCTTCACAGCGATCAAAAGCTGAATAGGTCTGATTGGTGCCGGCAAAGCGAAAAGGTGTTCCTGGATTAAATTCCACTGCATGGTTTATCCTGCTCTGATGCATGAAATAGGGTTCTGGAGCTGGTGGAGTAGCAAGCTCATTGGCTGTCTGCTGGTACCTCAAATTTCCACCTTGATCATTCCAACTAAGGTAATAGTGTAGGGTATCATTGAAGAGAGATAGGTCCGGATTGTTTTGCCAATTGTCCAACACATACAACTGTCGATCGAGTGAGCCATCGTTGGTTTTTGCCACAAATTCAATAAAGTCACCTGCGCCAAAATCCTGTTCATTACTGATCCAAATGGGCACTTGTTCGCCCTTTGCATATAGCCTAAAGTTAGTCGCATTGCTGAGGTCAACATTTGCAGCCTCCAGCACCTCGTAGTTTATTCGATGCAGGCCTGCTTCGTTTACCGGGAACTTGTAATAAGTTTTGTCATAGCCATTTTCAACAATCCAGTCGTTGTTACTTTGGGCCAGGATGATATTTCCGAAGAGTAAAAGCAAAAGACCGGTTAAAAAGTGATTTGTAGTCATAGTGATTAAGTAAGTTAGGCTTCAAAGTTTATTGCAATCGACATGGTGACAAGAGCGACAATGAAAAAAATTAGTTGCGTCATCACACTAAATTAGACGATCCTGGGCGCCTTCTTGGGCAACATCTTTAGACAATTAGTCGTCTTAGAAGTATAGATACTCCAAATGCGAACCCAATTTTTGTTTTGCTTCATTTTGTTTGCAAGCTTTCAGTTGCAGGCGCAATTCTCAGAAGAAACAGTGCTCTGGGACAATCCGGTCTCCCACAGGGCAGACCTGGTACTCATTGCCGATTTCAATGGTGATGAACAACCTGATTATGTTTATCGGTCGCTGCAAATTGCAGCTGATTTTGTATTGCTATCCTCGCCTGCAGGCTTAGCACGACCTGTTCTACTGGACCCCAGTTACTCCATAAAAGATGCTGTGGTGGCAGACTACGAGCAGGATGGAGATCTGGATATGTTGGTAGTTGGAAACGGGCTGATATATATCTTCACTAACGATGGCGAAGGAAACTTCTCACTGGAATTCCACCTCATTCCTGTGAGTGAGGCTGGGCTCTACGATATGGACGGCGACGGCCACCTGGACCTCATAGGCGGGGGAAACCATTACAGCTGGCAGCGCAACCTTGGGAATTTTTCCGGTTTTCAGGAAATGATCCATGGTCACTCACAGCACTACAATGAGGTCTTACTTGAAGCGGATTTTAATCGTGACGGCCACAAGGATCTGCTTTTTTTGGATAAAGGTGGCTTCACTGCCACAATTACAGTGCTCTACAGAAATGCTATGGATCCAATTGAATGGACTTATCTTGGCCAGGTTAAGCGTTTCTTTAATCAAGCCGACCCAAGGGAAGGACTGCATATGGTCGATTTTGATCTGGACGGAGATACGGATCTGATCGTTCAGAGTAAAGAGGAATCGAACTTGCTGACCATCAATATCATCGAGCAGGTAGAGGCAGGCTGGGCCGAAATTGTGAAGTTGGGAGAGTTTCAACAGGGCTATACCGGACTCAATGCCCCGCAGATAGCTATAGCAGACGTGAATGCGGATGGACTTCCCGATATTGTGACCAACAGCAGACTTGAAGAATCTATGCGGGCCTGGATTAATGAATCGGACGAAAGCGGAATTCGCATTGCGGAGGGCGAAGTCATTACAAAGCAGCTCAGTCGGCAGCACATTGATTTGCACAGAAATTACTTTGATCAACAAAATCGCCTGCTATTGACCTGTGATGGCCCAATGACCCATCAATATGAGTTCGAGGCAGGAGCACTCAGCTTTGCTGGTTCTGTGATTGAGAAGCCTGTCGGAAGCATTGTAAATTTAAATCTACTGGATGCCAATAAAGACCAACAGCTGGATTTCTTTGTACAAGGTGCCAACTCGAACCGAACCTACCTGATAGAGTCCGATGCAGCGGTCGGATACACGCCTCCTTCTCTATTTGCGGATATTCCAACAACTATGACTCATGTAGCAGACTTAAATAATGATGACACTGCTGATTTGATAGTCAAAGATGACAATGCAAATGTTTTTGTGATCGAAGGGCCAGACTACACAAATCCGAACTCGGGCAACTTCGTATTCAAGGACCTCAGCAATAGTTACTTTCTCAATGTTGAAAATCTTGACTTTAATGTCGATGGCAACAATGATCTGCGATTCGGCTCCTACCTGATTCTGGGAAGTGAGTCAGGCGTGTACCCGAGTCGTTGGCTATCTGCTGCTCCTGGACAGGCTTGCCAGGGTGCTCCAGTCGAGGCATTTGATATGAATGGCGACCTGCTTCCCGATCTGTTGTTTCATTGTATGAATAACAGTGCGGTCTATTTCTTTCGTCAAGGTGCCGAGGAGGAACTGCAAGCACGCAATGTGCGACAAAAACAAGGTAGTTCGCAGAAAGTAGTGGCCGGCCACTTCAATCAGGACTTGCTCGCGGATCTGCTGATCTTTCAAAACGGAAACAGCAATCTATATATCCTGCTACAAGATGAGGAAGATTTTTTTGTCAGTGATTCCATCGCCATTGGAGGCTCCAGCAACCAGTTTCTGATAGATTACAAATCGGCTCACTTAAATTCAGATGGACTTAGCGACCTGGTTCTTTCTTCCAGAAATACAGATACCGGACAATGGCAACTCTGTTACTATCTCAATACCGGAGCCGGTCGGTTTGACGAGGGTACAGTACTACGCGAAAGCAGTGAACGCACAAGAATCATCTGTGCAGACCTTGACCAGAACGGACTGGACGATATCATCTACCTCGACGCAAGTGGTCGCTATTTAAGCTATTTTCTAAATCTGGGAGATGCAATAGTAACACAGCACAATGGGAGTGTGATTGTTCACCCTAACCCTGCCAGTGAGAGGATCAACCTGCCTCTGACCTCCAGCAATTTTCCGATGCAGTATCAAATATTTGACCTCAGTGGTAGAGAATTAAGCTGGGGCAGCTGCCGAAGCTCGATCGATGTTTCCGGACTTTCACAAGGCTTTTACTTGTTGCGTTACTCTGGCGAGGGCAAAGTGTATCATGCAAAATTTGTAAAGCAATGAGATCGCAGTCAAAAAGTCTACTGCTGCTGCTGCTCACGTTGTTTAGCAATCAGGCAGTCGCCCAGTTCTACGAAGCTAGAGTTGTGTGGTCAAACTTCTGTCCCAAAAATCTGGAACTAATATCCATTGAGGATTTTGATGCAGACGGTATCGAAGATTATCTGCTGCGCAAAGTCAGTTCGTCAAGCCATACGTATTTTCTCTTGAGAGGCGAGACCGAATCGGCTTCCTGCGATTTGGAAGAAATCGGACAAAGCGC
>JAHDEE010000195.1:2419-4117 GCA_020629005.1 Chitinophagales bacterium | reverse complement strand
AGCTGGACGAGCAAGGGCTATTCACTTTCTCAGAAGATCTAGTCCTCACCGCCAACATCCTGGAGACAGATTTTCTTGATTACGATGCGGATGGACGAAAGGACTTTCTGATCCAAACCTCGAATGAGGGTGAATTGACCTTGTTTCTCAACAAAGGAGACTTAAATTTCGAGCGAGTGGTTATCCCTGACTTCTTCGCTCCTGACATCAATCTGGCCCCATACGACTCGGATCTCGCTGCGGTTCAGGACCTCATGTTGTTGGGCGATGGCCCCTTGCTAAGTCGACTCAATTTGACAGAGAGTGGTGCAGAGTTGCAGTCCATGATTTGCGAGGAATATCTCAATCCTGTTCGGCAAGTCTTTGCTGCCGATATGGATGCTGATTCGCGCAAAGATTTGATCTTATCAAGCGGTAGCAGCAACCAAATGCTGGTCTGGAAACAGAATCTGGGTGCGGGAAATTTTGGTAAAAGTCAAGCAATGTTTCTTGACTGGAACATGCATGGTATCGAGACTGTGGAAGACCTCAATCAGGACGGATTTCTCGATATTCTGCAGCTGGCCGCTCCACTTAACTTCGGACTTTCAACATTGCAGTTTACTGAGGGACCCCAATGGCATTCCCCAGAGTCAGTTACTGACCTTGGACCAGTCGGTTACAATCAGGGATACTACGGAAATCTGGACATAGATGGCGATGGCCTGAAAGAGTTTGTATTCAATGGCCAGCTCTTTCAATGGAATGAAAGCCATTTTCAGACTATACATTTGTTGGAAGAGAATTACGACAAGATTATTGGCACTATGGATGTCGACAACAATGGTCTGACCGATTTCCTGCTTACCACAGCCTGGGAAGGTGATAAAGGGCTAGGACTCATTCTTCAGGTGGCCCCAAAAATATTCGAAGCCGGTGATACGCTTTTTACATCTTTACAGATCGACGATTGCGTCGTCGAAGATTTTGATCTGGATGGAAACAAGGACCTGCTGGTTTACAACAGAACCGAAGGCAGACTGGCAGTCTATCTACTGAACAGCAGTATGGGTATACGGGAGTACTATCCATTTGCTCAGGCACTGGATATAACCTTGCTTCAGATTGCTGATTTGAACGGTGATACATTTCCCGATATTGTTTGCTCTGTTAGGGACTATGGACAATATCGCGATGTGTTATGCATCCTAAACACCGGTTATTCCCTGGAAGCAGGTTCCTTTATAGAGAGAGGAGCAGATTTCGGCAGGCCCCTCCTCTTTGACGCCGATCAGGACGGTTTAGATGACCTCCTGCTTTTGCAGGAGGAGAAACAATCTTTGGCTTTGTATCTCAATCAAGAGCAAGCACCTTCGAGTGAATCACTGACTTTTGATATTTACCCCAATCCTGCATCTCAAATCCTACATCTTGATGAGCGTGCGCTTGTCCTGGTATCCTCCATTCGCGTTTTGGATTTGCATGGCAGAGAAGTGTTGAGCTCCATACCCACTACTTCCTTATCCATTTCGCACTTGCCTTTAGGCCTGTACTTGCTTGCGTTGGACACGGAAGAGGGGGTGAGATATGAGCGATTTTTGGTGCAGTAGCTACCGGTTTAATCGCGAGGACGGTTAAGACGCACGCGGTGCGTCTCTACTTTGGTGTTTGGGGGGGCAGGACACGTAGACGCACGCGGGGCGTCTCTACATTGGTGTT
>JAHDEE010000195.1:0-2319 GCA_020629005.1 Chitinophagales bacterium | reverse complement strand
TTCTAAATGAGTCGGCAATGGGCTGCCGCCGCGATGGACTGCAGTTGCAAAATAGCCCCGGGCGAAGGGGAAATGTACTGCCGGGATGCTGTGGTGAATGCCTGCCAATGGGGGCTCGGAGCCTGCGGAGAGACCACAGTGGCAGTGCATGAACAAGCAGACTGGTAGTACATTGGAACGGAGCACGGGACTGCAGGTTCCGCGTGCGAAGTGGCATCGCTCCAAAAAAAGAAAGAAATCTTCCATACGTGGAAAATAGCAGCACAAAACATAAATCCCGATAGTTTATAGCTATCGTCTTGCACCACCAGATGGAAGATCCCTTTCTGGATTCTGGTTGGAACTTTCACATGAAAGCGTAGACTTGGCGTCCTCCCAATAATTGGGCAAATACTCTATCCAAAGATTAAGCAGCAATCAATAAATTCTAAACAATTTTTGCCTCCGGAGATCGCCGTTTCCACTACCTGAATCCGCTTTTGAATATCAGAAGAATACTCGGTATTTTGGCTCCTGATTATGAGAGCTGCTGTTCTAATATAGGCCAATATCAAACAAAATAGTAGCATATTTTGTTTTTTCTTTCCGAAAAAGAAGAAAGTGATATTGATTGAAGCAGTAACAGTTATCTATACAATTTTACTAACACATTGATTGTTAGGTCAAATAGATCGTGTGTTTGCGCCAAATATTCCCTCCATGATTCGATTATTTTTTTTGATATTTCTCGTGCTTGCCTTGCCGATAAAATCGGAGGCTGTCACCAAAATAAGTGATGTTATCAAATATGTGGTAATTAATGATGGGATAGACAGGGCTGTTGAAGTGTATTCTAATCTGAAGCGGAATAATGCCAGCGAATACGATTGGGATATTGATCACCTGGATGCGCTTGTAGACGAATTATTGAAGGAGCAGTATGTGGAAGAAGCGGTGGCGATGGCGGCATTGAACATAGCTGCTTATCCGACTTCTGAGCGGGTGTATGCTAGCATGGGTATCGCACAATTGGCGAAAGGGGATACGATTTTGGCTATTGAATATTTTGATAAATCGCAGTACATCAAACACAATCATAGGTCGATTACCTGGCTCCATCAATTGCTAAAGGGGGACAAATATGAGCGCAAATCCCTCGGTGACGGGGGACATGTATATGCATATTCGCCTTATGAAATGTATGACTATAATGTGATTTCACATCCGGAGGCAGAGGGTGTGCCGGTCGATAAAGTGATACAGTGGTACGAGAAGGCGGCGCAAATTCCGCAACTGTATAACCTCACCATTTCGAAGAATGATAAGCTGATAGCAGAGCATTACTTTAAGTATGATCAGGGTATCAGGACAGATATGCGTGAAGGTACGGAGGCATTTGTTGCGATGCTTTTGGGTGTTGCAATCAAGAAGGGAAAGATTGCAGGATTGGGCAATTCTATCGGGTCGCAATTACGGGAGAAGGGGCTTAGTGGGTCTGCGGCTTCACTGAGTTTTAAGCAACTGGTTAGCGGTAAGTCTGGCTTGTATGTCTCTGAGGAGCAGTTGAAAAATTGGCGAAAAGAGCGATACAAATTGAGCTTTGCTTCGCGGCTTAGTCCGAGTGGAAGCTCGTTTCAAAAGAATCCTGTAGAAGGACATCTGCTTGCCGCCGCCATTCAGGAAGCTACTGGCGTGAGTCTCTTTCGTTTTGCAAAAGTGCATCTGTTTCACCCAATGATTATTTACCCGACGTATTGGACGAATGACGATCTGTATTTCAACTATGGTACGGAGGGGCTCTGCCTGTACAGTCGAGAAATGGTTGCGCTTGGTCAGTTGATCTTAAACATGGGCCAGTATCCTAATGGTGGCCAATTGGTACCTGCTGATTGGATGGCTAAGGCAACAACCAAATATACCGACTTATCTGATCCTGATAGCGATCGTCATTACCTGCGGGATCATGGCTATGGTTATGGTTTTCACATTTACCAATCCAAAGGCCATAAGGTGATCATTGCGCAGGGTAGCGGCGGACAAAATATTGTGGCAGTTCCTTCGAAACGCCTGCTCATCACTACGGCTGCTGATCAGTTTGACCTTAGTGGAGAGCAGGCGATTTTGGATTTGATTTTCGAAATTGTAGACGGGAACTAGTGCTACGCAAACGAAGTCCGCAACACCTTTAAGGGCTTCTATTTCTGTCATCCTTCGTTGCTCGTCAGTCACGTAGCTAAGGCTATGCTCCATCCTCGCGCCTAGGCTGACAAAAAGATAAGCTCCTTAGGGACAGCGAATCAATAAATGTCCATTTTGGCTTGCTGGAAATGATTTATCCAT
>JAHDEE010000452.1 GCA_020629005.1 Chitinophagales bacterium | reverse complement strand
GATGGCAATGGATGCGCCTGTGAAAGCCAATTGACGCAGGTGTGTAAGGCATAAGTCTTAGGAGCGAAAGGCCGCTCCCTCTAGCCAGCGGCTTGCCTGCTCTCCGCTATTATGAGCAGCGCATCAGCCTGTTCCTGCTCAGTGCCTGCTGTCTCTCCGCAGGCTCCGAGCCAGCATGCACTGGCAGTCACTTACGGCTGCTGCACTACTCATAGCCGCTGCGATCAGGGCTATTTGCCAAGGTCTGTGGAGTGTGGAGAAAGGAGTAAAAATAGGTTTGTGATCCTAGTCCGGTTTTTTAATCCTAAATCTAGGGATTTCGGGCTTTGGGATGCCTTCTTGTTTGGCAATGCGAGCAGCATCAGCATTAGATCGAATCTGCTCCAGAATTCCTTGCTTACGCAATTGGGTTACCTCGCGATCATATGTATCTCTATCGAAGGTATTCATCGCCTGGTGTATATCTGCTGGCGATAAGGCTTCAACATTCATCCCTGCCACTAGAATTCTCTTTTGCAGAGGGGTCAGCTCTGCGTTCGAAAAAAGATTGATAAATTTCAACTCCTCTTTTGTGAAGACCGACTTGTTATACAAGGATACGGTGAACCAGACTGTATTTGAGTAGAGTCTGGGGCGCTGTAATTCGTTTTGCTGCATTAGGTTGAAGATCCTTTTCATTCCTTCACCCATTTCTCGCATCAACTTATTTTCCTTCAGTGCAAGAGCAATTTTTACGTTTCTTGATTCATGACGATTGTCAAGTGCCTCAAGGTCTTCGATAGTAATTGTAGACAACAGTGCTCCCGGACTTTTTATCTCTAATCTATCATCAAAAACCACGATCTCAATGCCATTGCTACTATTGTAGTCTCGATGCACAATGGCATTCAGGATAGCCTCCCGACAAGCTGCTTCAGGATAAATAAACTTTTGCACAAACTGGCCATCCGTCCCAAACTCAGTCTTATATGCCAAATAGGGTCGCATGGCCTCCCAAGCTTTGAAAATGAGTTCGTAGATATTGCCTTGAACAAACTCATCACTCAAGACATTGTACTGATCACCTGATAGTAGCTCCGTTCCATTTACCTTGATGTAGCGAACCTGAGAGCGTGGATGCCAGCGCTGAATATCTGCGGCAAACAATAGAAGAGCTGCTCTAGTGAGTCTCAAACCTGTAGTCGTATACTGCGCCAATCCTAGCTGTTGCAGATATCTTTCCATCGTAAGTCCACTAAGATAGCTGTCAGCCAACTCCTGAACCAAAGGTAGCTTCAGGTCTGATAGTTTTGCCCCATCGACAAATTTTCGATCATATTCCCTCGACGCAATCTCGTTTCTGCCAAATTCCAGTTGCCTTACATCAGCCGGCACTGTTTGCCGTTTTTCATTTCGCCTCATCACACGTCCATCCCGAAGCTGGAATATCTCTGACAAACCTTTATCAACCTGAAAAAACAAGACGATCTTGCCTTCGATTTCGACTTTTAACCGATATACCATGGGCAATTCCTGGCCTTCGTACACATGAGTAAATGGAGCTTGCAGTAGAGCGTTGATATCTTCATCGGAATGTGGCACACCTGTAATAGACAGATCATCTTCGACGCCAATTAGTATCTCGCCTCCATCGGTATTGGCAAATGCAACCAGTGCCTCGGAAACATCCTGACACATTTTTGCCACTCTTCGGGGTTTCTTATTACCCGGCTTACCTTCTAAAGCGGATTTGAACTCTCGAAAGTCACTCTCTCCAATCAGTATTGAATTCCTGATTCTTTCTGTTAGTATCAACACATCAGACATAACAACATTGCTGGTTTTGGTTAAGTTTGAATACCAGACAAGTAGTCCGTAAGTTAGCTAATTCTACCATTATCGATGGGCATTGAGATGGCCGG
>JAHDEE010000194.1 GCA_020629005.1 Chitinophagales bacterium | reverse complement strand
CCTGATCGAAATGGAAATGGCAGTGCTACTGAGCCGACTGAGTGTGCTGGTAGGCGGGGCTCGGAGCTTGCCGGAGAGACCCGCATACCAGATACACGAAGCGGCTCAGTAGTGCTGCCATTGCAATGGAGAGCAGGTCCGCAGTTTACGCGTAGGACCAATGCTTCGCTCCCAAAAAATTGAATTGTTTTCAACTTTCTAATGCAAGAGATGTGGAGATGGAAAACTGATCAGCAACAGGACAAATTACAATTGCGCCTCCACCAACTCAACAGCAGTCTTCCAGCGCTTGGCCCCATCGCCCGTTACGATTCCGTAGGGTAAATCTCGCATTTTTAGATCTTGCTCATATACGAGGAAAAGCATTTCCCGACTTTGCAAATCGGGGAACTGGCGCAGGGGATCTGGCTCCCATTCGAGGTCGGGTGTATTGAGCAGGTAGAAGTCGTGGCGCTCTTCCTGCCAAAGCTGTAGCAGATCAGGATCGCAGTAATCATATTGCAGCTCGGACCAAATCTTAATGTTGGCAATGTCCGTATCAATGAATAGTAGCTCATTCGCAAATTGCCGGGTACGGGCGATCTCGGAGGTGTGGCCCATGGCTATGCGAACCAGATCGTCGGCGTTGATATCGCGCTCGAGATTTTCCAGGTATGTGCGTCCGTACTCGGGTACCCAGGGAGCGTGAAAATGCTCGGCCAGGGATTGACAAAGTGTGGTCTTGCCTGATGATTCGGGCCCGATGATCGCTATGGTCTTCATGATGATTTGCTAAGGTTGATTAATTCGTGTCTCGTTCGCATAATAGCAAATGTTTAGCAATATTCTGTCATGCGGAATTTCCGGTCTATGCCCTTGGAGTTTTGCTATTGCAAAGCGAGATTACGGTCTGGTGTTTGCCTATAAGGCGATATGGAGCGGGAAGCTGTTTGCAATAGGACAGGAACTTGCAGTCATCCAAAAGTACTTTTTCATTCTTGGAGAAATTGCCCTACATTTAGATTTTCCTTGTCTCCATCAGTGAACCTTTGAGGACTTGCCCGGTCCTTGGCTGCGTTCAAATAATATTAATTGCGCATGCGCAAATCAAAGATTTACTATGGATACAATATACTTTTCCCTTCAGGCGAAAAGCCATGAGAAGGTGGTGCTGTCACTCATGCAAATGAAGAAGGACTTCGTTGATGGCTTTGAGACGCACCTTCCGGAGGTTACTATTTACACTTCTGGCTCTTTTGTTTTTAACGGGCATGTGATTGACTATGATCCGAACGAAGAATACGGGCTTTGTTTACTTACCTACAAGAATGAAAAACCGCAGGCTACCTATATCGGGCTGAACAGCGTGGTGAGCATTTCGATTAATGAAGTGGATAAGTCCATTTCTAAATTGTCGCTCAACAACAAGGTCCGCTCTGATAGTGCAAGACCAAGTAACCTGGAGATCAAACGTCATTTGAAGTATTATGGCCAGCGACTTTCAAAGCGACTGGACAAGGAGGTCGGCATTGAAGCAGATGCGAAATCATTCGAAAGCGCTAAAGAGGCACTGGCTTTGGTAGAGCAGTTGAATGAAATTAAATCGGCCTCTTCGCGAATTAAGTCAGATGATCTGATGTTGAACGCCTTTAAGGATGCGATCGAGAAAATTGAAATCATCAACACAGAAGAATCTGGAATTGAGAAGAAGGGAGCTTCTCTGCTGCTAAATCTGAATAGTGTAAAAGGCCAGGTGGCCGTACACAGAGCGAAGGCGATCGTGAACGCCTTAAATGATCTCCTTTAAGACCATAGTGCCAGGGTCATCAGATGACTACAAGCTGGTTTTGCTGTAACCAGCCTTCACGGCCATCCGGTATGATGACCTTGCACCACTGAGCATTTCGCTCTACGATGCGTACTTTGATGCCCTCGGAGAGGCTGAAGACTTCCTTACTGGCTTCGGACGGGCCGTTGGTAGCTTTGATATTTGATTTTGCCAGGATCGCATAGTCGCTATTGCTTTCCCAGTAGTATTTGTTGTATCCCAGAAATACAAACAACAGGCAGAGTGCCAGTGTCAACCAGGCAAGGCTAAAGAAGCGTTTTTGAGTCTTCACTTCCGGGCTGCGTAAATAGAGAATGGCAAGGGCTAGCGCTGCCCAAATGCACAGTACTGCGAACAGGGCCCAGGCTCCTGAACTAAGGGTATTGACCAGGGAACGGAAGGCGGTGATGTAGAAGGGAAGGGGATAATCGTCTACCCGCTGATTGATTTGTCGCTTCGCAAGGGAGAGATTGAGTTGTATATCCTGATCTTTTGGCGCAAGTCGCAAGGCACGTTCATAATTGAGTATGCTCTTGCCTATCTCATTGAGTTGGAAGTAGGCGTTTCCCAGATTGAAGTAGAGTTCTTTTGCTTCAAGGCCCGCTTGCAATACCTGCTCGTATTGTTGCGCAGCTTCTTCATACTCTTTATTGATATAGTGCTCATTGGCCTGATAGACCTGCTCCAGCTGACTGTCCTGTGCTATGGCAGAGAGGCAAAAAAGTAAAGAAAGAAGGAAACAGCGAAAATGCAACTTCATAGTTTATACTTGTAACTGGTCTTCCATATCGGCTATGAGCGAAAGGGTGTCATCGTAAGTACCTTTCAGGTTATCGGCATCGGGCACGGGAGCGTAAACAGCCATTTCGCAATACTTCACTGTTTCGACAAATTTGTTGATGGTCGGCTCCTGCACTCCCTTTTCGCGCAATAGATCTGCCACGTTGTCTTTGGAAAGGCTGCCAAGGGGCATATTAACCTTATCCGTAATGTAGCCATAGAGAGATCGAACAACATCATTGTAGAATGCCTTTCGATCATTCTTGTCCATCAATCCCTTTGCTTCGTCGAGTCGTTTTTGAGCGACATTCAAAGCCGCTCTTCTTTTTCGACCAACAACATCCAGCCGTTCGGTTTCATTCTTTCTATGACGAACGAGGTAGAAGGGAAAAATGAAGAAGGGAAGGGAAAGCAAGGCAATGAAAGGCATGCTGCCATAGAAATGTCTGCCCTTCTCATAAAGTCTAAACTTCCCGATTACGTTTTCTTTAAAACCTCCTGCTATCTCGTCGGCTGCATCGACCGTAAAAGGCTGGGAGCCATCACCTTTGCGTACCACCAATCGCATATCTCTTGTGCTGGAGTTGAAGTAGCGCTGACGCTTAGGATCAAAGTAGCTGATTTCCGCTTTAGGCAAAGAATAAACACCGGCTTCCTTGGGGAGGAGAATGTATTCGAATGATTTGTTTCCCCGAATCTGTTCGCCTTGCGCATAAGACTCCACCTCTACTTTGGGATCAAAGACCTCCAGCTTGGGATCAAAACTAAGATCGAATTCTGCTGTCCCCTTTAGGTTTCCCGTACCACTTATGGCAATCTTGTAGCTTACCGGATCTCCTTCGGAAGTCTTGAGGGAATCAAGCGAGGCGGTAAGTCTGTACTGACCAACCAAACCAGAAAAGTTAGCTGGTTTGCCTTCGGTTGGCAAGTCTCTAACTTTGATCTTCTTGGAGTCTGATTTGATGCGAACTCTCTGCCGCTGCTGATTAAAGAAACGCCCAAAGATGCTTCTTCTGCCACCGCCTCCATTTTGCATGGGTTTGAGTATCGTGGCTTCAATCTCTAAGGGTTCTATCTCAAGCTCTCCGGTCCCTTGAGGAAACAAGGCCATGCGTTTAAGAATATGCGTATTGAATACCACTCCGTTCCGCTGTTCGCGATTTGCCGGGGGACGCGAGGGAGAATTATCTTCACTCCAAAAACCGCTAAAGTGCGGCATCTCAAGCACAGACAGATTCTCAACACTGTAGGTAGAATACAGCACATAGGTAGCTGTCACCTGCTGACCTGTGTAGACCGTGTCCTCATTAATTTTTAGCTCTATAAAGTAGTTATCGCTAGGTGCTAAAGAAGTTGCAGCATTGCTGCCCTGTTGCTGTTGCCCCTGTCGATTATTGTTTTGGCGATTTGATCTGCTGGTATTGGGCTGTGCTTTGCCTTTTACCACCTTTACTTTGATACTGTTGGATCGCATTCGTTTGCCTTTCACATTGGCAATTGCCCCTGGAATTGTGAAAGTTCCTGTCTTGTCGGAGCTCAGATAGTAAGATACGGAGGAACTGGCAGAAGTAGCACCATTAATGATTTGCACGGAAGTCTGTGTTTCCGGCCCTCCAACAATTCTAAAGGGTTTGAATTCCGGCGGCTTGAATCCATTTTGAAGATCACTTGCATTTAGCGAGTAGGTAATTTTAAATGGATTTCCTGTGCTCGCATCGATAGACTTCGGACTAGCAGTAAACTTCTGGGCACTCAGCGATAAACTGCCTGCCATCAAAAACAGCAGCACCATCATCATACGGAATTGTCCGCATTGCAGATGCATTCTTAGAGATTCTCCCAATACTTGCTGTGCATTCATACTACCAGTCTTTTTCGACATTTCGTCGCTGACCTTTTCCTTTCTTCTTTAACAACTTCTCCTGCACTTTGATCTCTTCATTTTTCAAAGCTTCCAACAGACGCATAGCCTCTTCCTTGCTAAGTTTGCGCTCCTCGATCTGCTCTCCCTCTTGTGGTTCTTGTTGGTCTGGATTTGGTTGCTGCTGCTCCTCTCCTTCATTCTCCTCACCCTCTTGCTGTTCCTGCTTTTCCTGCTCTTCTTGCTCTTTTTCTTCCTGCTCCTTTTGCTCTTGCTCTTGTTTCTTTTCTTCTTCAGATTTTTCTTCTCCCTCCTTCTCCTCTTGCTCCTGGTTTTCCTGCTGCTCTTGGTTCTCCTGGTCCTGTTGTTCTTGATTTTGCTCGCCGTCTTGCTGCTCTTGCTGCTCCTCGTTCTCCTGTTGCTCCTGGTTCTCCTCCTGATTTTCTTGCTGTTCCTGCTGTTGTTCTTGCTGCTGCTCCTGTTGCTGCTCTTCTTGTTGCTGTTTCAGCTTCTTTGCGTAAGCCAAATTGTAGCGAGTTTCTTCGTCTGTAGGATCGAATCGCAGCGCCTGTTTGTAGACTTCAATTGCATCATCTAGTTGTTGGGCTTTCAGCAAGGTATTGCCCAGATTGTGTAAAGCCATAGTACGCTCCTCCACATTTTGCAACTGCTCTATGCTTTGTGCATACTTTTCCAGCGCCTCTTCATACCGCTCCTGCTGGTAAAGGGTATTGCCCAGATTATAAATCGCAGCATCCAGATCTTTCTCTGGATCGGCCTCCAGAGATTTGCGATAGCTTAGTTCTGCTTCTCCAAACTTACCATGGACATACTGGTCGTTACCTTCTTTGGCAAACACCCGCTCACTCTGTGCAGAAAGAGCGCAATAGCAAAACAAGGCAAGAAGAATCACAATCACATTTTTCATTCCTCGATGGTCTTTTTACCAAACAGGTTCCAGTTTCTAAACCAACCCGCCTTGCGTTCTGAAATAAAAAACTCGATCAACATTAGCAGGATGGAAAAGCCAATGAAGTACTGAAACTGATCTTCATAATCTGTAAACATTCGCTCCTCAAACTCCTTCTTCTCCATCTCAGAGATGGACTTAAGGATGTTGTCAATTTCGTTCCTTGCCCCTCTAATCGTAAAGTAACTTCCCTGGGCTGCCGCTGCCAGATTTTCCAACATAGTGGTATTCAATCTGGTCATCACTACTTCACCATTCTTATCCATCATATATCCGTTACGTCGCCCATTCTGAAAAACAGGAACGGGTGCTCCATCTTCAGAGCCAACACCAACAGTATGGATGATCACCCCTTCGTAAGCAGCCCGCTCAGCTATAGAAACGGCATCATCTTCGTGGTTCTCGCCATCTGTGATTACCACTAGTGCTTTGTACTTTTTTGTATCCTGATCAAAAGACTCCATCGCCAGCTCAATAGATGCCCCAATGGCAGTACCCTGAGTTGGTACTATATCCGGATTAGCAGATTGCAAAAACAACTTTGCCGCAGAATAGTCTGCCGTCAGCGGCATCTGCAAATAGGCATTACCGGCAAAAATGATCAAACCCACGCGATCATTACTCATATTCTCGATCAAGGAGTTTATCAACTGTTTAGCTCTGTCAAGTCTGCTTGGCTTGATGTCTTCTGCCAGCATACTTTTGGATACATCCAGGGCAATCATTACATCTACCCCTTCGCTCTGCACCGTCTCCATTTTTGAGCCCTGTTGTGGATTCGCCAGGCCAATGATCAGAAAACTCAAAGCCGCCAAATACAGCAGATTCTTGAGCTTCAGACGAAAAATCGAAAAGTCCGGCATCAATTGATAAAGCAGCGATTTCTCCCCCGACTTCTCCACCATCCGCTTTCGAGCCAAATGACATGCATACAGGAATACCATCAAGACCGGAATGATCAGCAGCAGGTACAACCATGTTTCATTTTCAAATCGCAGCATCTCTAGTGGCTATATTTTTTTGTCTTTTACTGGTTTTTGCCGAAAAATAAATTCCGTCCTAAGTGCACAATCCCAATACCTTTCATCGTCTGTCATCTGTAATCCCTAATCTCAAATCCATCAAGGCAGTCCCCTAAACAGCGTATTCCGCAGTAGAATCTCTCCAAGGATCAAGAAAAAAGACAACCAGGCAAGCGGATAAAACCGCTCTGTATACCTTTTAACAGTCGTCACCTCAATTTCGGTTTTCTCCAGTTGATCAATTTCATCGTATATCTGAAACAGGCTCTGATTATCGGTCGCACGAAAGTACTTACCATTGGTCAGTTTCGCGATCTCCTTCATCAGGTCCTCATCAATGTTTACATCAACGTAGTCATACCTGTATCGCCCAAATCGATCTGTCCCCACAGGCGCATAGGCCTTTCCTCTGGTACCGACACCAATAGTATACACCTTTATGTCAAACTGCTTGGCAGTCTCCGCTGCTGTCATCGGATCAATGAAGCCCCCCATATTCACACCATCCGTCAACAAGATAATCACCTTGCTTTCGCTCTCCGTATCCTTGAGGCGATTAACCGCAGTGGCCAAACCCATTCCAATGGCAGTACCATCATTGACCATAAAACTCTTCACTTCAGACAGCAACTTGCGCGCCACTGCTTTGTCCGTTGTGATTGGACATTGAGTGAAACTCTCCCCGGCAAAGACCACCAAACCAATTCGGTCTGCCGGACGATTTACAATAAAAGTATCCGCCACAATCTTAGAAGCACCTAATCGATCCGGCTGAAAATCCTGGGCCAACATACTACCGGAAATATCCTGCACCAACACGATGTCAATTCCTTCCGCCTTTATCTTCTCCTCAGTTAGTGTATCCTGTGGTCGGGCAAAGGCTACGACCAGTGATGCAAATGCAAGAATCTTCAAAAGATTCAAAAGTGGACGTAACTTGCTTTTTATGCTTTGCCCTTTCTTGATCCCATCAAGCGAAGAGACTTTTAAGTCAGCAAATTGCTGCTGATATCGATAAAAAGACCACAGCAATAAAACCGGCACCAAGAGCAAAAGCACAAGGAACCAGGGGTTCTTGAATGATATGCTAAGGAGAATCATGCTCATAGCTGCTCCTCCTTTTCTACTGCTACCACCTTCTGACGAGTATGGGTAACAAACTTTTTCACATCCTTTAAGCTCTGCTCATTGGCATCTACAGATGGTACTGCCTTCGCAAATTTAGCCAGATCAGCCATACGCAGCAGACCAACCAATCGCTCCTTCACAGTAGCTTTCACATTGATTGGCTTCATTGCTGTCACTATCTCATCGCTGGTATATTCCAGGGCTGGTATCTCAAAGCGACGTTCCATATACTCCCTCAAAATATCCGTCAACTCACTGTAATATTCTTTCACCTTACCCGATTGCCAAAGCTTGGCTTCTTCCAGTTTTTTCAATCGCTGTAATGCATGTTCGTGCGGAGGCAGCAAGGGCACGTACTCCTCCACCACTTCTTCTGGCTTCTTTCGAATAAAGGCATACCAGATCAAAAAACCCAGGAGGGCAAGCGCCAAGAGCGAACCCATTATCCATTTCCAATAATCCATCCAGCTCAATTCCACCTTCATGATGTCCTTGATGGGTTTGATATCGGCCTGCATATTTACTTCCGGATAGCCCACTTTAACCAGTATGGCATCCGATCTTCTTTTCTTGGTACTCTTACCATCCTTATAATAGAAAGGCAATCGAGGGATGGCAAATTGACCAGAATCAAAACAGGTTACCTTGAAACTCTGCGCCTTTTTGTACAGTCCATCTACGAAGCTGGAATCAACCTCCGAGCGCTCCACAATTTCAAACTCATTCAAAGTATCTGCAAGCATCGGCCAGCGCAATTCCGCTTCTCCATCATAACTAACCTCCACCCTGTAGTTGATCTGCTCACCAATCAGCATCTCCTGTTTATCCACAGAAGAAACCACATTAACGCTCAGTGCTGAAGCCACACTAAGTGGTAATAGCAACAAAAGGAGCATATGTAGCATCTGCATTTTCATGGCAAGTATCCGTCTAATTTCGCTTCTTAAAGAATGACATCAACTCATTGATGAATGGCCGGTCGGTCTGTATGCTCAGCAAATCAGAACCCGCTCTTCTAAATACCTCTCTGGCCCTTTCTTCATTTTCCCGGAAATGGGCATATTGTTTGTTACGCACATTCTTTGATCCGGTATCCAACCAGGCGGTCTCACCTGTCTCCGCATCCCTTGCCCTAACCATTCCGATAGTAGGCAGATTCTTTTCCCAGGGATCATACACATGCACTCCAACAAGATCATGTCGCCGTGCAGTAAATTTCAAACTGTGTTCGTAGCCCTCATCCATAAAATCAGAAATCAGGAAAGTGATACACTTCTTTTTCATCACATTGGAAAAGTAACGCAGTGCCTGATCAATATCCGTCCCGGAAGCAGTAGGTCGAAAACTCAAGAGCTCCCGGATAATGCGCAGCACATGAGATTTCCCTTTTTTAGGCGGAATGAATTTCTCGATCTTCTCACTGAAGAAAATCACTCCAATCTTATCATTGTTATTGATTGCAGAAAACGAAATCACACCACAGAAGTTAGTAATCAACTCATTTTTCAATTGCTTGCGGGTACCAAAGAAAGAGGACTCACTCACATCAATCAAAAGCATCACCGTAAGCTCTCGCTCCTCTTCATACACTTTAACGAATGGCTCATTGAAGCGCGCCGTTACATTCCAATCAATGTTACGTACATCATCGCCATACTGATACTCCCGCACCTCACTAAAAGACATCCCTCTCCCCTTAAAGGCTGAGTGATATTCCCCACTAAACAAGTGATTGGAAATATCTTTGGTTTTTATCTCAATCTTGCGCACCTCTTTCAGCAGATCCTGAGTAGATCTGGCATCACTGTCAACATCCGAAAAGGGGCTCGGGATGGGTATTAGCGCATACACCACAAACGACAGCAAAACAATACCAAAGAGCAGATAAAGAGACAAGTCGACTTATTTTTATAGGTAAAAAGATCAATTCATTTCAATACCCTATGGCACCTCAACCTTGTTTAGTATATCACTAATGATATTTTCCGAATTGATATTTTCTGCCTCCGCCTCATAAGTAATACCAATACGATGGCGCATCACATCTGCACAAATGGCACGCACATCTTCGGGAATCACATAACCACGTCGCTTGATGAAGGCATGAGCCTTGGATGCTCTGGCCAAATTGATCGTAGCCCTTGGCGATCCACCAAAATTGATCATTGCCGCCAGATTCTTCATGCCGTATTCTTCCGGATTACGCGTAGCAAAAACAATATCCAGAATGTACTGCTCAATCTTTTCGTCCATATACACCTGGTTCACGGTGTTTCGGGCATCCAACAAGGTCTCTGTGGTCAGTACCGCGTTTATCTTCTGTTGTGAACTCGCCAAATTCTGTCGCATGATCAAACGCTCATTCTCCTTCTCAGGATAAGTGATCACCACCTTCAACATAAAACGATCCAGCTGCGCTTCCGGCAGTGGATAAGTTCCCTCCTGATCAATCGGATTTTGTGTCGCCAGCACCAAAAATGGCTCCTCCAGATAAAAGGTTTCATCACCAATGGTAATTTGTCGCTCCTGCATCGCCTCCAACAAAGCGCTCTGCACCTTCGCCGGCGCCCGATTGATCTCATCTGCCAACACAAAATTCGCAAAAATCGGCCCCTTGCGCACCGTAAAATTCTGCGTCTTTTGATTGTAAATCAGGGTTCCAATCACATCCGCCGGCAACAAATCAGGAGTAAACTGTATTCTGCTAAACTTACCATCTACCGCCTGCGACAAAGAGTTAATAGCCAGCGTCTTAGCCAATCCTGGCACACCCTCCAGCAAAATATGCCCCTTCGAGAGCAGACCAATCAGCAGACGTTCCAGCATATACTTCTGACCAATGATGGCCTTGCCGATCTCCTGATCCAAATCAGCCAGAAAGGCCGACTTTTGCTGTATAGCTTCATTGAGCGCTACAATATCCACATTGGAAGCTCCACTAATATCCATGTCGTTGATTTCGGTTCAAAATTTGGCTCGCAAAGCTCCTCTCGAAGCCTTAGCGGGCACAAAATTAAGGATTAATCGCGATTGATCGTTCACTAAAGCGGACCATTTCTCCCTCTGAGCACCAATTGTTTCAGGATATTAGAATTTTTTAACGGAATGACCGATTAACAAAGGCATAAATCTAATTTGGAGCGAAGCTGTTTCGGTCGTGGAAACGAGCTCCCGGTGCTCCGCTTGTATAAGGCACCCATCAAGCTGTTCCTGCTCACGGCAGCAGGTCTCTCCGGCAAGCTCCGAGCCCCGCTGTCGTGGCAGTCACCACGCTTGCTGGGCACCTTATACCACTTTGCCCCGGGCTATTTTGCAGCTTTGATTGCTCGTGGCGATTTGAGATTCGGGACTCCGACCGTCCGGCGTGACGTCCCCGTCGCGCCAACAAAACCGAGACCGAGCCAAAACCGTTTCCCCATTACATGCCAATCAAACAGCTTTCCTACTGCATCCTGGTTATGCTATTGTTCAATTCTTGCACTATGCAAAAATCAAATTCAGGACCTAAAGTACCAATCGTATATTCTGATGAATACAATATCCGGTTTTTCGGAATCCAGCACCTCCACCCTTTCGACACCGAGAAGTACAAGAAGGTGACCAAATCATTGAAAAACTCCTTGGGTTTACAGGCTGGTCAATACCATGAGCCCAAAGCTATTACAGATCAGCAGTTGCTCAAAGTACATAGCAAAGAATATCTCAGTAGCCTTCAAAACGCAGATGTTATTGCGGCCGTGGCAGAGATGCCCATACTCTCAAAACTTCCAGTATCCGTACTGAAGAAAAAAATGCTGCATCCATTTCGAATAGCGACCGCAGGCACATTGTTGGCGGGAGAACTGGCCATGGAACATGGCTGGAGTATCAACCTGAGTGGTGGATATCACCACGCAAAGGAAAACAATGGAGAAGGCTTTTGCTTCCTTGCCGATGTCAATCTGATGATCGAACACCTGAGGGAGCAAGGCAAAATACAACGTGCACTAATCGTGGACCTGGACGCGCATCAAGGCAATGGACACGAATCCATACATGGTGCCGACGAGCAAGTATTTATCCTGGATATGTACAACGCCTCCATCTATCCAGGGGAAACCGAACTCAAGCCCTACATCAATTACGATGTACCACTCAAACCTCGCATAAAGGACAAACGCTATCTCAGCCTTCTGGAAGAAAGGCTACCAAGAGCCATAGCGGAATCAAAACCAGACATATTGATCTATGTTGCTGGCACCGACATCTATGAACTAGATCCTCTCGGCCAACTTAGTATCTCAAAAGAAGGTATCAAGCAAAGAGATGCTTTTGTCTTCAAGTGTGCGCGGGAAGCAAAGCTACCCATCGTCATGACCCTTTCCGGCGGATACCATAAAGACAGTGGACCAATAATAGGCGAGTCCATCGGCGAAATTCTAAAGGCAGATTACGGATTCTAAAAGGCCGGGATTAGT
>JAHDEE010000193.1 GCA_020629005.1 Chitinophagales bacterium | reverse complement strand
CGTTCAAACAGTATACAACTAGATTTTATGCGTCCCGAGTATTGAAAGACTGTTGACCTGGGGTCCAAACACATCAAGCCTGCCAGAAATAGGCTCTGAATATGACAACCACTTGAATTTCTCTACAGGGTTGTCCAAATTTTGATCGATTCGAAGTAAAGAACCAAGCCCAGCAGCAATCTTAACTAAATCCTCCTCCTGTTGCTCGTTTTGTGCATTAATCAAACGCTGAATCAATCGATGTACCCAATACACATGGCCAGAAACTTTCTGCACCCATCCCAGTTGCACCAGCTTTTGCAACCTATCTACGAATTGCTCCTCTTCACTTTCCGGTATATTTAAAATCTCCAAAAGATCTTTTAAGGGGGTATCGATGGAAGGCAAAATGCTCAAATAGCGAAGCAAGTGCAACTCTTGCTCGTCCAGATCAGCTATATTAAAGACCTTAACTAAGTAGGGAAAGAGTCGAATTTCTCTGTCTCCTGCATGGGTTGTTTTGATTTTTCTCAGCAGCTTTTTGTCCTGTAGTCCCTCTCCCTTTAGGATTCCCAATACCTGGCTCAGGTGCTCAAGTCGATGCTGTTTGGATAAGGTCTTGGCCAGCAATTCTATGCTCAGGGTATTATAGCCAATCAATTCGAAAATAGAATGCAGCTCTTCTTCTGTTCCTTTGATATCACAATGCAATTTGAACAGGCTAGCTGCTTCTGCAGGGCCTAGTTCATGCAGACTATGAGTTGCATAGGACAATTCATTCCTGGAAGTCAATAGCACCTTCCAGCCTGCAGGCAGCATTTGCTTGAATACAGATTGATCCGTATCTGCTTCTGCATTGTCGATCACCAGCAGGCTCGGCCTATCCATTTTGCCCAAAGCATGCATCATCGTTTGGACTTGCTGTTGAGCTTCTACCGTATCATCGGCTTGCATGCCTAGTCGCTGCATTAAGGCCTCCGCATTTCTAAAGCTTTCGAATATAGCTGCATTCTGCTCCAGCCAAAGAATATAGTGATACTTGCCAATGGAATCAGCCACATATTTCCTTGCCAATGTAGATTTGCCTACTCCTCCCATGCCATTGATCAAGGCAACGGTGCTTTGAGAGTCAATGAGTTTTTCCAGTGCTTTGAGGTCTTCTTTTCTACCTACAAATTCTTCTTCATTGAAGCCGGGGTTGATGTTGAGGAAGGTGGTGTTTATGGCTTCTTTTAGTCTAAACCCTTCTCTGGCTTCTAGCTTTTTATTGATTTCATTTACAGTAACTTTTACCTCTTTCACATCATCACTAACTTCCTTCACATCACCTTTCACGTCTTTAACATCCCTCTTCAAGTCTTCAAAATGTTTGTCCCACTTAGCCGCAGCCTCTGCATGTTGAGCCAGCAACTCGGGACCAATATCTGGTTGTTCCAAAGTATCTAATCGCTTGCGCAGCTCTACCAAAATGGACTGATTATAGCCCACTTCGAACAGTATCTTTGATGATTGTTGCGTAATCGCAGCAAAGGTCAATCGCTGATAAGCGACCCAGGCGGGAGGCTTATGCTTCAGCTGCTCACCAAACTGAAACAACAATTGCTCAGCAAAGACTTTCCTAAAGATTGGTTCCAGGTGCTTACCATTTTCATGCAATTCATAAGACAGCGCCAGATGTTCCACCTGCATGGCCAAAGTCATTGTCTTATTCTCCGCAAAATCCCGAATTTCTTGCTCTTCAATATCCCCCATATGCTGCACAAGTCGATCCCTGATGCCCTGCTTTATCCGCTCGATCTTTTTTCGAACCGCTTCCAAGTGCGTTTCATCTTGATCTGGGCTATGATTGCGATAGTGATCCCAGACATCATCCATTGCCTCTACCGCTGCTTGTTGAAAAGCCTTAAACAAATCATGATTAACATCCTCCGGATTGCCGGAACGATAAAGTCTCTGCAGTACCTGTCCCTGTATTTTCTGCACCGGCTCTGTCAGCATATTCGCAGCGATCGACTTACCCATATCCAGTCCAAGATTACCCAAACCAGCTGTAGTAAGGCCAATCAAGGCTCCACTCGGATCCATACTGGCCAGCATAGCTGCTGCCCCAGTCCACACCACCATGATCGCTGCGTTTTTTCCCTTTTCCATTCCGGCTACAATTTTGTAAGGCTCATTTTTGTCTATCTAAGGTAGGATTTTAAACTTACACTTGATCCAAAAATTGAATGACTATCTGGTAGGTTACAACGGGGTTAGGGTGGGTATGGGCAGTCCAATGATAATTCAACCCCTGAAATAGATTCGCCATTCAATTCTAATCCAGCATTTTTTGGAAGTTTAGAAGAAGTCGCAGCAGAGGCTATCACGAGTGCTGTGAATAAATTTGTAAATTATCATGGCGTCAATATAACTCCAGAGGAAGCACTAGCGTTCCCTGATTGTTTTTCTGTTACTGGAGTCAATGAGGCTACGATTGACCATGATTGCTTACTCACTGGTATTGAAAACATTGCACTTGCTTTCTCCGAGGCTATTATGTCTACTAATGAATTGGAAGCTTACTTGTCAGCAATTGAGCCCCCCATTTCGATTTATGCATTAACTTGTGAGTCTTTTAACTTTGAGCAATTTAATGATGCGGACGGGCAATATGCGTGTGTCGACAATTTAGAATGGCAATACACGACACCTAATGGAACCAAAAGTTTTTCCATGTGCGGTTTTTATACTCTTCCAACCACGACATGGGATGGGGTAACTATTTCTCAGGGGCAAGCGGCGGACTGGGCAGCCAGGGCAAGCAATGTTGCTGCTCAAGGGGGTATTAGCAGCAGCGACATTGGCTTACCCATCGATTATCCCATCTTCCGTTTTGGAAGAGATGTACCGAAACCTCTTTGGAGCACACATGGCTAGTTATTACAACTGCTCTGCGACAGTGATAGAGTGCCAAAATACCTCTCCATGCATAGGTTCAATGACTGAGGCGAGTTACGCTATCGGAATTTTTGGGGCATTTAATGATTTCTGGGATGGAGGTTGTGATTAAAAACAAAGTGGAATGAACGTTATTTATTTATGCGTGCTGCTTGCAGGAAGTTACTCACTAGAATATTGGATTTCAGCTTCATATGTTTTAGTAAGGGGCGAGGCTTCTGCGGTGTTGATTGATGTCAAAAATCGATGCACTTACCAGTTCGATGGCGAGATGCGGCAAACAGGCTACTTTCCTACAATTATTAACAAGGCCGACTCACTGGAAAACATGGTACTAGTAGATGGTAACAGCCAGTTTAAAGGGGTTCAGTCCAGGACCTATGAAAGCGCAGTTCAGAAAATGAAAGAGATAATTGTTGTCAATGACAATAGCTTTAAGAGCAACCGAAACATCTATGGGGTACCCCCTGACTTAGCCAGTTTTTTTCAGGGGTTGCCAGCAAATGCACGGAATAGTATTCCGCATATAGAGGATGAAGATGGGCTGATTCTCCCTTTACTACACAGCACAATATTAGTACACGAAGAAGGGCATAAAACCTCCGAAACAGTAATTTTCGAATTTCAGGAGATGAGTGCTATAGTTGTTGATTCGATTTTTTTTAAGCCATACATTCAGGCCGCAAGTAGCAATTCTACCGAATCAGGAGAGTAACAACCTCTCTAGGTATCCCTAACTAGCGCCCCGTCTCTTCTATCATGGAAGGGACGGGGCTTTTTGTAGTGGCATGATCTCATCTCTGAAGCCTTGCCACTCCTGGGCTGTGAAAACCCGTCTGCTTTGATGGGGTCTAGTAACACAGTGACCGATTACGGGCGCAGGCAGCAGCTATCATTGCAGCATTAGCTGATTTGTATTCCTCTGCGTTCAATTTATCGAAATGTTCAGGGGCTTTTCGGGATAGCGTTTTGAGTGATTGAGCCTTGCTGTTGACCCTCTTGTTTCTCCGCGTGTGATAGAGCGCCTAAGAACTGCTGCGTGCTTGTATTGTGTTTTGCATCGGTCCATTTACCCTTTTTTGCGCGATGGAGAGCAGCTGCAGAATAGCCCTGATGGAAATGGAAATGTAGGTGCTAGACAGGTGACTGAGTGCACAGTAGCACTGGCTGCCCAAAAGCAGACAGGGATACTGTTGCAACGAAGCACCTGGATAGTACCTACATTGCAATGGACAGCAGGACGGTTATTTCCTACGGCCGCAAAGCGCTTCGCTCCTGATTTTTTGCCTTTTATAATCTCAAGAAGAAAGCAAATAATGCCACTAACTATGTCCTTTTCTGACAATCCTCAACCTCCGAAAACTTCCGAACACAAGTCATCGTATGACTATGAACAGCAGTGAAGGTTTTGAGCAATACCGGATAAGCCATTCGCAGCAACTGCTCCGCTTCATGACAACGATCCTGATGAAGATAGAGACTGGCCAGGTGCATTCGATCCAGGGCTACCTCAGGATGCTGATCGCCGAAGATACTCAGGTTGATGTTGATCGCTGACTGAAGTAAATTGCTAACGTTGTTGTCTCTGCCCAACTGACGGTTGATCCAGGCAAGGGCAGCCTGATTGCGGGCTACGATGGGGTGGATCATACCCAGGTTCCTGGAGTTGCGCTCCAGGGCCATTTTCATAGTGGCAGCCGCGCGCTCCAGCTCGCCCTTACTGCTGTATTGGTAGGCTTGCAGGGCTAGAATACGCGTACAATTGATGTGATCAGGGCCATGTTTCTTCTCTGCAAGCGCAACATCCAGGCTCAAGCGTCCTGGTCCAAAAAGAGATGATTCTGGCTCCTTAGCACCAGGACCCGATGGCTTCTTTTCTTTTTGCTTTTCATGTCTTGCTTTACGTTTATCAGGCTGAGCTTTTCGCTGATCAGGCTTGTGGGTAAATCGATACAGATGCTCCATCTCGAAAGGAAAGGCCTCGCTATAGCTGGCAGCCGAACTCAGCGACTTCAACATCTCCGCAGCCTGCTTCTCCTGTTCCATGATCAGGTGTAGATCGGCCAACTGATATTTGCTGAGCACATAGTTTTTGTTGTCCTGAGCCGATCTGGTTTCCATATCGTTTAGCGCAGAAAGGCCGTGCACAATGGCCATTTGGTATTGCCCCAGCGTCTTGTACAAGCAGCAAAGCAGATACTCCACCTCAGCAATCAATTGATGGCTCTCGCCCAAAATAGTCTTGTGCGTACTAAGCGCAGAAAGCAGTAGCTTCTCCGCTTCCAAATATCTATGCAGGCCAATATAGGCTTCCGCCAAGGCAGTACAGCTTCTGGCAGCCTGCTCGGATTCACTACCAAAATGCTGCAAATCCAATTGCAGACTTTGTTCCAGTATTTTTGCAGATTCCGCGTAGGCTTCGAGCTTGTAAAAAGCAGTGGCCAAATAGGACGCTTCAGCACGATCCGTGATGTCCTGAGGGAAATTTGTCGGCTTCAGTTTCAGGTAACGCTCAAATACCGCCTCGCTCTTCTGCGCCAGTTCCAACTGCTCATAGGTACTGGCCAAATGTATATGAAAGTAGTTGACGGCATTTCCGCACTCTGTCAGGTAAGGCAATACCTGAGTGGCGTAAGCAAGCCACGAATGATTGCTCTCCTTTTGTGGCTTGATGGACGAATTCAACTCTAACTCAGTTCGCCAAAGCTGACTCTGCGGGGTCTTTCGTTTTTCCAGGGCCTCATCCCAATCACTTTTCGGTTTTTCCGCTTCAGGTGCCTTATAATTGCGCAGCAAATCGGCCAGAGAACGGGCAAGCCTGGTAGCTAGTACAGCCTTGTCCCTGGTTTGAATCTTCAGCAATCGATAGAGCAGTGGATTCATGTGGTATACATGCACCTTCGAACTCTCCAGCCAGCCTTGCTCATGCAGTCTGAGCAAGCTGTCTCCAAGCACATCCGATTCTTGCTCCTGGAGATCCAGCAATTTGCAAAAGTCCATAGTACGGATTGGCGTATTGGGCAGCACGGCAAAATAGCGGAGAAATTTAGCATCCTGCTCGGCTATACTTTCAATCGGGAAAGTATCAACCAGGTGTTGGTAGAGCTGCACAGCTTGCTTGCCCGCATGACAGAGCTCCACCTGCTTTTGCAGCAAGGGACTGTTTAGCTGGCCCCGCTTTATCAGCTCCAGCACCTGCTCCACAGACTCTATCTTGAATTGCTCATGCAAGGTGTTGGCCAATAGCTCAATGGCCAGTGGATTGTTGCCCAGCAAGACAAATAGCTCCTTCAGCTCTTCGGCTGTACTCCCATATTGCGAATGCTGATTGAAGAGCTGAACGCTGTCTGCTTCGCTTAAAGGTCCTAGCTCTAGCTTTGGAAAGTCCAAATCCAACCTGGAGATCAACAACACTTTGAAGTTCGATGGCACGAAATCAAGGAAGTCGCCTTGTTGCATATCGAGCTCGGCATTGTCAATAACCAGCAAGTGATTTCCTCCAATCTTTCCTAGCTCACGAAGTACCTGAAGCGCCTGCTTTCGCTCTGGCAGTGAAGCATCGGTCTGCAAATCCAGCTTAAACAACAATCGCTCCTGCTCCAATAAGCTCTTGAATATATCTCCCTTTTGATTCAACCAAAGCACATGAGTATAGCGAAAGGGATTCTCGTGCAGGTACTTTTGGGTCAGTGCCGTTTTACCAATACCACCCATGCCCTGCAACAGCACCGCGGGTTCATCCGAATGCAGCAACCTTTGCAGCTGATCCAGTTCTTGCTTGCGATTCAGGAATTCGGCTTCCTTGAAAGCGGGGTTGAGGTTCAAAAACCTGGCAGGTCTTTGCTTAGACATAGGCGGAAATTGAGACTTTGCTTATTGGTCTCTAAAGTAGCAAAATGTTACTACTTGTGAGACCAGTTCAATTCACCATTCACCATTTTAAGCACCATTCCTTTGCCTTCCTCAGTCCTCCTTGCAGATTGTTTTATCAGAGCGAAAAGCAAAATGATGGATAAAAAACGCATAGCCTATTTGTCGTCTTTCTCAAACTCCTCCTCGGTGATCACTTTGCCGACTATGCTGGCGTACTTTGATTTTTCATCGATCTCATAGGTAAAAGTGGCAATCGTCCAGCCCTTACCTCCATCGTAAAACTGGTAATCACCATCGCTCCAGTACATCGGTTCCTGATCCGCCATCGTCGCCTTTACCTTCAGATAGTAGCTGAGGCTATCGGTAAAAGTTACCTTTTCCATCTTACCCGGCGCCACTTCCATATCAGAGTGCTTGCCACCATCGGCGTACATGATCTTGATGATCAAATCTCTTTTTGAATCATTCTGCAATTCCAGCTCACCGTAGCCACTTTGAGCAAAGCTGCTTTGGCACACAAATAACAAAGTGAGTATCAGGCTGATAAGCGATAAAGTCTTCATATTAACTAGCTTTCGTTCCATTGGGGTGGAGCCGCAAAGCTAGGGCGGAAAATCTACGATTAATAGCTTGTCAGGCATTTTTCTGCACTTCCTGGCCTTAATACATTTGCAATCAGCTAGTTATCCGCATCTTTTTCTAGTAGCAAAATACAGCAAATTGCTGCTTTTCAAGGATTATATTTTGGAGCGAAACGATACTCGTACGTAAGAAATGGTCGTCCTGCTGTCCATTGCAATGCAGGTACCATCCGCACGCTTCGCTGCAACAGTATTGCTGTCTGCTTTATGGCAGCCAGCACTACTGTGCGCTCAGTCGTCCGGCTGCCACCTGCATTTCCATTTCCATCAGGGCTATTCTGCAGCGGCTCTCCATCGCGCTTTATTTTCTATTCTCCGGACCACTGGGGTTCCCTTTTTTCACGGAAGGCCATGATACCTTCTCTGGCATCTGCCGTCTGCATCAATTGCATTAAGGCTCCTTGCAGATAAGAATGATGTTCTGAAGATGACTTCTGCTGATACTCGTGAAATGCCTTGATGCCCGCTCTGATAGCGGAAGGCGATCCCTGACGTATTTCCTCCATAATTTCCTTCGCTCGTTCTTCTGCCTTGCCAGTAGCCACCAGGTCCGTCACAATCCTTGCATCTGCAGCTTCTTCCGCCGAGAGCACTGCACCTCTCATGCAAATGTCAAGAACTTTTCTACCGGGCATCAGCTCTAACAGTCCTGCCATCACCTGCATTGGCCAGATGCCCCTTTTCACCTCAGGCAAGCCAAACTTGCAATGTTGCTCCGCTACTACATGAGTACAACCACCCAGCAGCAAAAATCCTCCGGCATAAACTGATTCTCCTACCACCGCGATACAGGGCTTATGCAGAGACTTAAAAGCATCTCCTATAGTCACATTAGTTTTAGGCTCTGGTATCGTTGACTCATGCTCCTCAGTGGCGCCCATAAAAGCTTTGAGATCTGCTCCGGCACACCAGACTTTGCCATTTGCCTTAAGTACAACTATCCAAACATCTTTGTTGTATCGTCCATACGCAAGAGCATAAGTCAATTCATTGACCATCACCGGATTGAGCGCATTCCTTTTCTCTGGCCGATTGAGGGTCACCGTTAGTATATGATCTGCTTCCGAAACCTGTATATAAGCAAAAGTATGATCTGCAGGTCTCGAAACCTGCTCAGCGCTGTAAAATCTGTCCATTTAATGATGTGATTTGGGATATCAATGAGCTTGCAAAGCTCAATGAATAAAGGGCCGGATAATTTTTAAATCCGGCCCTTGTTTTAAGCAATTTCTTTGTGCCTACTGGCACTATAAATCTCCAGCTTTAGAATGGGTATTGATTCTTTTCGATAACCCGCTTGGCGATATTTCGACGGCATTCCTTAAGGTTTGTCGGAGCCAGTTTGGTAAAGCGTTTCAAGCCTAGTAGCAACATACGCTGCTCATCACCTTCCGCAAAAGCATAAATGGACTCACGACCGGCTCGGTTGATCACATCCATTGCCTCGTGCATCAATACCTTGACTATATCATCATGCTCCGAACTGTAATCAGACGGATGCTCCTCCTTTAGCTTCATTACCTTCAGCAGAGCAGATTCGAAGATGTAAGTTTGAATGAGCATGTCCGCGCCATTCATCAACACCTCTTGCTCATTGCGTAGGTCTTTCATGAGCTTCTGGGCTGCACCGCCTATCACTAGAAGAGCCGCTTTTTTCATGTTAGCCAGTGCCTTGATTTCGGCGGCCATCCATTCGTCCGACTGATCTCCAAAGCCTGGAATCGCAGTCAGCTCTTTCATTACGCCTTGAGCAGCCTGCAAAAGGGGCAATTTGCCCTTCATACCTTTGCGAATCAACTGATCCACCAACAACATTCGGTTGATCTCGTTGGTGCCCTCGAAGATTCGATTGATCCGAGAATCACGGTAAATTCGCTCCACAGGAGATTCAGCCGAGAAACCCATTCCACCGTATATCTGTACGGCTTCGTCAGCCACATATGCCTGTGCTTCTGAACCGTATACTTTGAGCACGGCGCATTCCATCGCATATTCCTCAATAGATTTAGCTTTGGCCTTTGTTGAATCCACACCTTCTCGCAGCATTTCATCATAACGAAGGTCAATATAGTGACCGGTTCTGTAGCCTGCTGCTTCCGTTGCAAAGATTTTAGCAGCCATATTTCCAAGCTTGTGCTGTATCGCACCAAAGTTGGCAATAGGTTGCTTAAACTGGATACGCTCACTGGCATAGTTCACGGCATGATCAAGAGCCAGTTTCCCTACACCAATGGCAGAGATCCCCAACTTGATTCGCCCCGTGTTCAATACATTAACAGCAATTTTGAAACCTTCTCCCTGAGCGCCAAGCATGTTCTCTACCGGCACTGGAACATTGTTAAAAAATAGCTGACGAGTGGAGGACCCTTTGATTCCCATCTTCTTTTCTTCAGCACCTTTGCTCACGCCTCCATAGGCCTCTTCTACAATGAATGCAGAAAGGTTTTCATCTCCTTCTACTTTAGCAAACACGATAAACATGTCTGCGAATCCGGCATTTGTAATCCACATTTTCTGACCATTCAGAATGTAGTGTGTGCCTTCTTTATTCAATACTGCCTTCGTCTTTGCCGAATTGGCGTCGCTTCCTGAACCAGGCTCCGTCAAGCAGTAACAGGTTTTACGCTTTGCTGTTAGCAAATCCGGCAGATATTTAGACTTTTGCTCGTGATTTCCATATAGCTGGATCGGCGCAATGCCAATACTAGTCTGCACCCCAATAGTCAGTGTGAAGCTGTGTCCCTTAGAAATTTCCTCCAGGAAGAGCAAAGTGTCATTAAAGGGAGTATCGATCCCCCCATAGTCTGATGAAACCCCGATGCCCAAAAAGCCCATATCAGCAGATTGCTCTAATAGTCTCGGCATGGCTTCAGGATCCTTCCAGGTATCCAGCGCTTCGAGATTTGGTGTAATCTCTTTGGCAATAAAATCAGCTGCTGATTGCTGCATCATTCTTGCTTCTTCTGAGAATTCCTCGGATATGAAAACATCCTTTGCCGCACTCTCTTTGACAATAAACTCTCCACCTTTGAGCCAGGTTTTAGTTTCAACTTCTTCCATCGATCTTTATGATTTTTTCGTGAGTGATCAAATAGCTAAATTCCAGCATGCTGCACCTTTGACAGCCCCTAAAGATACATCTTTTTGAGAAATTAGGCAAGATGGCCTAATTTTAGCGTGGAAAAGTAATACATTAGCGGCCAGCCAGATTAAATAAGGGCATGGAGAAGATAAAAAGAAGGGATTTAATCCTACAAACTGCGCTGGACTTGTTCAACGAGCAGGGTGTAAGCGACATTTCAAGCAGACACATAAGTGAGGTGATGGGAATCAGCTATGGAAACCTGACGTACCACTTTCCGAAGAAAGATGACATCATCATGGCGCTCTTTCAGCAAATGCAGAAGGAACTAGATATGCAATTTGAAAATGTCCAAAAGGAGATTTTTGAACTCGACTATATGCTGGAGAGCTTGCGGCACCTTTTGCAGGTTTTTCACAAATACAAGTTCTTCTTCCTGGGCTTCGCGAAACTCAACCGACAACTGGATGAGTTTAAAGGCTATGCACAATTGGACTTCAACAAGCGAAAGGTGCTGCTGACCTCTATTTTCAACGCGCTCATCGCCAGAGGCGATCTCAAGCCTGAAAAATTTGAAGGACATTATGAGTCCTTCATTCACGGACTGCTAATGCTCTTTAACTCCTGGATGGCTGATGCGGAGTTTTTCTATCAGGGTCAAGAGGAAGATAAGCTGGACTTCTATCTGGAAATTCTCTACAGTTTTATGCGTCCATCACTCACTAAGCAGGGCCTCAAAGCTTTCACCGAGGTCTATCAACGAACTGTATGATAAGCGCTCCAAATCGCTCTATTTGATATCGATCAATTCAAGGTCAAATATCAACAAGGAATTTGGCTCCAATTTTCCCATAGGCTTGTTCCCATAAGCAAGATGTGGAGGCACAAAGAGTTTATACTTAGCTTCCCGTTGCATCAGAGGGATCACCTCTTGCCAGGCCTGAATGGTGGCACCCAAAGGAAACTCATTGATAGGATTTACAAAGGAGCTGTCAAAGGTTTCGCCATTAAGCATTTTGGCATCATAATGTACCACTACAGTTGATGTGCTTAGCGGATGCGCGCCTTTGCCCTCCTTAATCACCTGATACTGCAAACCACTTTCTAGACTTATGATCCCTGGCTTTTTGGCATTTTTTTCCAAAAAGGCCTCGCTTTCAGCCAGGTTCTTTTCTCCCTGTTCTGCACTGATCTTCCCAAAGTACTCAACCAAAAAAGCTCTTGATTCTTCCAATGTCATCACTGGTTTCTGTTCAGAAGTCATGTCCTGAATTCCGAGCAAAATTTCCTCTCTAGGGAGATGCTTGATGATTGGATCAATCACGATATTTCTACCCTGAGTAATTCCATAGGCATATGCGGCCTTTTCCGCATCGTTCTGGAAGTCACGAGTGGCTGATTGTGGTAGTCGGTCCGAGCTTTCCTGCTCAACCGATACATCACAAGCAAAAAACAAGCAGAGGCCGATCAAAATTGGGAAATAGGTGCTTTTCATTCATCTGGTTTTCGGCTGCAATTTAGCAATTTCATTTGGAGAATTGCTTGCCAGTTGAGCCTAGTGCTACGCAAACGAAATTCGCACCACCTTTAAGGGCTTCTATTTCTGT
>JAHDEE010000192.1 GCA_020629005.1 Chitinophagales bacterium | reverse complement strand
CGTCTGACAAAAAGATAAGCTCCTAAAAGGTGTCACGAACTTTGTTTACGCAGCGCTAGGCAACAATTGCAATTTCCGCGATTTTTATTGAACTTTTTTGGGGTCCAGATTGCTGTTCTGTTGAATGAAGAAAGAACTACAGCGACTTGTTCGCGACATCAAACTACCGCTCTACTCGGTGCTTTTTCTATGGTTTATCAAAGTCTTTGAATTCCTCACAGGAAGCAGTTTTGTGAGCTTTGGCGTTTTGCCCAGGGATACAGATGGCCTGATTGGTATCATAACCATGCCCTTTATACATGGTAGCTTTCAACACCTGTTCAACAACTCCGTACCACTGGTACTTCTCGGATTTGTTTTGCTACAATCTTACAGGAAGGTATCACTCGAAGTCTTGACGATTATCTGGTCAATTACCGGAGTTTGCCTTTGGATTGCTGGTAGGGGGAACTATCACATTGGCGCCAGTGGAATTGTCTACGGACTTGCCTTTTTCATTTTTTTCAGTGGCGTCTTTCGCAGAGACGTCCGTTCCATCGCGGCGGCCTTGTTGGTGGCCTTTTTCTACGGCAGTATGGTTTGGGGAATCTTTCCGGGAAAACCAGGGATTTCCTGGGAGGGGCATTTGTTTGGGGCGGTTTCGGGATTGATCTGTGCCTTCTATTATCGCAAGATTGATGCTGTGCGTCCGCATATTTGGCCAGAAGAAGAGCCGGAACCAGCGGTGCAGGAGATCTTTTGGCCAGTTGCTCAGCAACAGCAGCTTCCAGAAGAGCAATCTGATGCAGATACTTTTTTGCGTCGGCTTTTAGACCGTAGCCGAGATGATGATCAAATAAGCAGATGACAAAGACATTAGCTTCCATTTTAGCCCTGGATCAGTGGGGGATAGGCTTGAACCCATTGAGCCAAAAACTTATTATCGCTGGCCCTTGCAGCGCAGAGTCCTCTCAGCAGCTCATGCAGACTGCCTTAGGGCTGGAGGGAAGTGGTCATCAGATTTTGCGAGCTGGTATTTGGAAACCACGCACAAGACCGGGTAGTTTTGAAGGTGTAGGTGATGTTGCCCTTCCCTGGTTGCGTGCAGCAGGTGAAGCCACGAAGAAGTTAACAACAGTCGAAGTTGCCAATCCGAGGCACCTACAGCAAGCACTGATCCATGGCGTGGATATCATTTGGGTGGGTGCAAGAACAACTGTGAATCCTTTTGCTGTTCAGGAATTGGCAGATGCAATGACAGGAATAGATGTTCCTGTGCTTGTCAAGAATCCAGTCAATCCCGACCTCAATTTGTGGATCGGGGCATTGGAGCGATTCTACCAGGCAGGAGTCCGTCGGCTGGGAGCTATACATAGAGGCTTTTCGACCTACGGGGATACAGAGTACAGGAATCGGCCAAATTGGGAAATTCCTTTGGAACTCAAGCGCCAGTTCCCCGATTTGCCCTTGCTCTGCGATCCAAGTCATATCTGCGGGCGAAGAGACACCTTGCAGTTTGTCGCTCAAAAGTCCATGGATCTAAATTTTGATGGCTTAATGCTGGAATGTCATGTCGATCCTGACCGCGCTTTAAGTGATGCCGCTCAACAGCTTAAGCCAGATAGCTTTAAGGGCCTAATGGCTAAGCTGGTCATCAGGAAAATGGCAGATGGAGATCAATCTGTGGAGGAAGCACTGCAGGAAATGCGCAGCAGAATTGACCAAATGGACCGACAGAGTTTGTCATTGCTTGCCAGCAGAATGGAGGTGGTTCGGGATATTGGTGATTTTAAGAGAAAACACGACATTACTATTTATCAGGCGGAGCGATGGGACAGCGTACGAAAAGACCGCATGCAGCAGGGGAAATCCCTGGGATTGAGTGAGTCATTTCTTGGCTTGTATTGTGACAATATCTTGCGGGAATCTATTCGCCATCAAACCAGGGTAATGAATGGAAGCATCGAAGCGTTTATCGATCCTCTTTCGGAGAAATAGGCCATTTTTCTGAGAATTATTCAACTTCGTGGTAGACCGCTCAGTTCGTTATGGAGCTGTCGAATACGCTGTTAGAAATTGAGTAAGACTGGCTCATCGTTTCATGCCATTAATTAATGCCTAATCATTACTTTTGTAGCCAGAGTTCTAATTCTACCAAGCATAGCAATATGAAGTTTACTTATTACGGTCATTCTTGTTTTGAAATTGAGGTGGCAGGCAAGCGAATTCTCTTCGATCCATTTATTTCTGGCAATGAGCAGGCAAAAGAGATCGACATAAATAGCATCCAACCGGATTACGTGCTGATTTCGCACGGTCACGGCGATCACATTGCTGATGCCGTGCAGATTTTGAAGTCTTCCGGCGCATTTGCCATCAGCACCTATGAGGTGGTAATGTGGCTCAACAAGCAAGGCTGTGAAAATGGCCGCCCGATGAATCACGGTGGCCAATTCAAAACTGATTTCGGAACGGTAAAGCTGGTCAATGCAGTGCACAGCAGCGATCTGCCTGATGGTTCCTACGGGGGCAATCCTGTTGGTTTTGTGATTAATACAGAGGAGGGTAATTTTTATTATGCAGGTGATACAGCCCTTACGATGGACATGAAACTGATTCCATTGTGGTCCAAACTGGACTTTTCTATACTGCCGATTGGCGATAATTTTACAATGGGGCTTGACGATGCAGTGATCGCAGCGGATTTTGTAGACTGTGATAAGATCATAGGAGTGCATTTCGACACTTTTGGCTTCATCAAAATCAATCACGAAGAAGCAGTCAGTAAATTTGCTGCGGCAAAAAAAGAGCTGATCCTGCCAAAAATAGGCCAGAGTATCGAACTATAAATTAGTCTGAGAATCAGACCAGTTTGGAAATATTTTTGATAAGCATTCTCTATGGGAAAGATCATAACAGTAGCCAATCAAAAGGGGGGCGTTGGAAAAACAACTTCTGCAATTAGTCTGGGCGCAAGTCTGGCAGTGCTTGAATACAAAACATTGCTCATCGACGCCGACCCACAGGCCAATGCTACATCCGGGATTGGCATGGATCCAGGCAGTATTGAGAAAGGAACTTACCAGTGCCTGGTCTCGGACCTGGACCCAAGAGACGCGATTCTGGAAACCGAGACACCCAATCTCTTCTTGCTTCCTTCACATATGGATCTGGTTGGCGCCGAAATTGAGATGGTTAACATGTCCAATAGGGAGTACTTGCTAAAAAACAAGCTGGAATCCCTAAAAAGCGAGTACGACTTCATCTTGATCGATTGTTCTCCTTCGCTTGGATTAACCACCGTTAATGCACTGACGGCGGCTGATAGCATTCTAATTCCGGTGCAATGCGAGTATTTTGCACTGGAAGGACTCGGAAAACTATTAAATACGGTCAAGATTGTACAATCCAGACTAAATCCTCAGTTAAAGATAGAGGGAATCTTGTTGACGATGTATGATTCAAGAACCCGACTATCGAATCAGGTAATAGAAGAGGTCAAGCGTGTATTCAAAACGCTGGTTTTCGATTCCATCATTCATCGCAACACCAGATTGGGCGAGGCTCCCAGTTTTGGAAAAAGCATAATTATGTATGATATTGAAAGTAAGGGCGCCCGAAATTACTTGAACCTCGCTAAGGAAGTATTGATCAAGAATGGACTCGTAAAACTGAAAACGGAGGCCTAGCAAGAGAGGCATCGTGTCGCAAAGAACAGGAAGTCATGGCAAAAGAAAAGAAGAAGAAAGCGAAAAGTCGTGAAGCTTTGGGCAGAGGCCTGAGAGCAATACTCGATGATATCGAATCAGATATCACTCGTGTTGATGGCGAAGAAGATGAGAATAAGGATTCGTCGAGTCATGAGAAGACCGAAGAAAGCCCTTCCACAGAGTTGAGAGAGCTTGGTACTCCTGTGGAGGAAGTACTGGTGCCTGAAACAACAGGTGGACTTAAATCTGAGGTCCTGATTTCGGATGTGGAGGTAAACCCCTTTCAGCCAAGGACAGAATTCGATGAGGATCGCCTCAATGAACTGGCTGCTTCCATCAAGCTTCATGGAGTGATTCAGCCAATTACAGTGCGTCAATTAGGAGAGCGCTACCAGCTGATCAGCGGAGAGCGCCGTTGGCGTGCAAGCCAGATTGCAGGCAAAATTACTATTCCCGCTTATGTACGCCAGGCCAATGACCAGGAAATGCTGGAGCTGGCATTGATCGAGAATATACAGCGAGAGGAATTGAATCCGATGGAGATTGCCTTGAACTATCGACGACTGGTAGATGAGTGCAATCTGCTCCACGAAGAGCTGGCGGAAAGAGTAGGGAAGGACCGTTCCACGGTTTCAAACTATATGCGGTTGCTGAAGCTGCCCCCACAAATTCAGAAGTACATACAGTCAAAACAGCTGAGTATGGGGCATGCACGAGCACTTGCTGGCATTGAGCAGATTGAAGTTCAATTGTCCGTTTTCAAGCAGGTCGTAGAGCAGGAACTATCCGTTCGAAAGACGGAAGAATTGATCCGTTCCCTTGGCAACAAATCACAAAGTACAAGCAAAGCATCGACACAGCTCAAACCAGAATACCAGCAGATTCAAAATGATCTGCGTTCGCAATTGGGTTCCAAAGTAAACCTGCGTGTAAAGTCAAATGGAAGCGGCGAAATGGTGATTCCCTTCAATTCCACCGATGACCTAAACCGGATTCTGGATATCATAGAGTAATTATTGTACCTTTCTCTGCATGAGGCTAGCCTACCTTCTTTTGCTCATACTTACTTGCTGCTCTGCAAAGGCACAAGACAGCACCGCTATAGCTAAACCAAAGATCATCACCGAGTCGGTAGATTCGTTGTCGGCGGCAACCGCAGATAGCACAGCGAAAGAGGTAATAGACTATGTGTTGGAAGGCAAATTCGAGCGGGAAAGGCTATGGTTCATCACCCCTGGCGATCAACCTTCAAGGGCCTTGGCTATGTCAGCAGCAATGCCAGGACTTGGGCATCTTTACAATGGCCAAAAGAAGCGAGCTATACTATGGACAGGGCTATTTGCAGGCGCAACCGCCTTCTCGATCTATGCCCATGAGCAAAAACCCTCCTTAAAAAGAGAGTCCGGAGCTTTGCTGGCAGGCGTTTATGGCCTCAGCATGCTTGATGCCTTCGTGTATTCGCAAATCAAGAAAGAGGACATGTTACATTCCCCGGCAAAAGCAGCTTACCTTTCGGCTCTGTTGCCTGGTTTAGGTCAGGCTTACAACGGCAATAGCTGGAAATCCCCACTTGTAACCGCTACTATTGGAACAGCAATTTTTGGAGTTTTCTATTTCGATTACTTGCACGACAAATACCGCACGCTCTACATCGAAAATGATTTTGATAGCACTTTTCAGGGGCGCAAAGACCGGTATCGACGGAATAAGCAACTTATGATCATTGTGAGTTCTGGACTCTATCTGTTGAATGTTCTAGACGCCTTCGTGGATGCGCATCTACACGATTTTGATGTGGAGGATGACCTTAGCCTGAGACCGACCCTGGGAATTCATCCAATCAATTTGGGTCTCTATACCGGCATGCGACTCAGCATAAATCTGCACTAGCAAAACCTAATTTCAAATATAGAAGCATGAAGATTGCACTGCTCGGCTATGGCAAAATGGGTAAGACTATCCACGCCCTAATGCAGAAGGGAGGTAAGGATCAGCTGATCCTGAAGACAAACTCGCTGTCTTCCGAACTAACTGCTGATGATCTTAGAGATGTGGAGGTAGCTATTGAGTTTAGCCGACCGAATGTCGTGCTAAAGAACATCGAAGCCTGCTTACAAAACGGCGTTCCAATAGTTGTGGGAACAACTGGTTGGTATACCCATTTTGCTCAGGTGAGCAAACAGGTTCGGCAGCACAATGGAAGCCTTTTTTATGCCAGCAACTTCAGCCTTGGCGTCAATGTGTTTTATGAAATCAACAAGAAATTGGCGGCTTTGATGGCTAAATATCCACAGTATAATGTGGATATACAGGAGATACACCACACCGAAAAGCTCGACGCCCCCAGCGGCACCGCGATCACCCTTGCCAATCAAATTCTCCCCAACTATCCCCAGCTCAAGGGCTGGCACTGTGGAGCTAATCCACCCGAAAATCACCTCCCTATTACCGCATTGAGGCAAGAAGCGGTCAAAGGTACCCACGAGATCAAATACAGCAGCAATATCGATGAGATTAGCATTGTCCATAAGGCTTTTTCTCGCGAGGGTTTTGCGCTTGGTGCAGTACAGGCTGCTCATTGGCTAAAGGACAAAAGAGGAATTTTCACCATGACTGATATGATCGCACAGTAGGCGCTTAGGGTTTTCGACCCATTTGGTCGTATGGTCTAATAGTGTCTCTTTTTTGCCGTTTATGCGGTGCTATTCTAAACCAGATCTCAATTATCTGGAGCGAAGCGATATTCCCACGCGGAAGCGGCGTACCCGTGCTCCACTAATACTCACTACCCAGCCAGCTTGTTCCTGCTCAGCCAATGCTGTCTCTTCGCATACTCAGAGCCACCATTGGCTGGCAGTCACTAAGCTTTCTGGGCAGTTCGTTCCGTTTCGCCCGGGGCTATTTTGCACCTTTAGTTTTCCGTGCTTGGTTTTCAATGATTGATAGAGAATATATAGTATCGAAAAGAGATTTGGATCTATCTGGATTCTCAGAGTGCGTTAAAGCTACTGTACTGCCCTAAAACGCAATGTTGTGATTGTCGGTGCAGAGCCGATCGAACCCTGAGCCAGAGTGAGCTGCTTCAATAGTTTTTACTCACTCTCATTCAAACAGTAGAGCTATTTTGATATTTCTGTCCTTGCTGGGGTGGGGGAGATTAATATCGATGTACGGCAAAGCATTGGCTAGCAAGGAGAAGCAGCCGGCCCAGCGAAATTTCCATTCCTTAAAAGACTTAGCTACAAACATAATATGCACCCTGCTTTCGTCTAGTGGGCAGTTAAAGGTTTCGACGCATTTAGTTGCACAGTCCATTTTGTGTCTTCCTCTCAATAATACCTTTCTTCAGTAGGCGTGGAGGACGGGAGCCCACTGGCAATTCGAAAACGCAAAAGGCAATGTCGCATTTGGTGTTTGGGATCAATCTTCCACACTAAAAACGAGTAGTTCTTGGCAAAGGAAACAAAAAAAGGCCCAGATACTCATGGTATCTGGGCCTTCAACTGCAGAATAGATCGAGAGATCTACTTACTTCTGCGAGCTTTAATCTTCAAAGCCTTCTTATTTCTGGACTTTCCAAATGAGCCCAAAATTGTTTTTCCTTTTCTTGTTCTACGATCTCCTTTTCCCATGATTATTGTATTGTTTTGCGCGAAAATAAGCCATTTTTCCAAAAGCTTGCAAATTCTTCCCGCTCTTATGAAAAAAACAAGTAAAAATTTGTGGAATCCGCGGAGAATTATGCTCTGATATAGGCAGAATGACTGTATTTTGTTCTTGAAAACTACCCCATGAATTTGCTTCAAAACCCCTCTTATTACTATTCTCGCCTCTTAGAAAACGCCGCCATCGCTGACTCCCGTCAACTATTCCGGTCGGCATTCGCACTGATCAGGGATGTCTTCATCGAGGTGGTTCGCGATGAATCGATGAGCTTCAGTTCCCACATGGCACGGTCAGTCTATTGCTTTCAAAAGTATGCCATCTCGACCGAAATGATGCAGGAGCTTCAGGGATTTGCTGTTTTGGACAAGCGTTTCCGCTCAACCGAAATGCCAGTGCAGGCTGAGCAGATTAAGGCGGCATTATGCATCTCGGCTCGACTTATATCTTATTTTTCCGGCGCTTCAATTCCCGATGAAATAGAGAAAATCTATGAGGGCCGGCAAATCATAAGTCTGGCTCAGAAGGAGGAACTACCAGGTGAACTTGAATACCTGCAAGCAATCGTGCTTAAAATTACGAGCACTGGTAAACTTGAGAATGGCATTGATTACGTGCAGTTGATCTGCCTCGACCAACAGTCAGGAAGAAAAATACATCTGCTGCTATCAGACATCCCCATAAAGTCCAATGCTAACAATGGCCAACAAAGGACTTCTGCAAACTTTGTAGGTGGACATCTTTGCAAGATTGGTCGGGTGCTTTGGCCTTATGCCCGTGTAAACTTTATGAATTTGCAGCGGGTAGGAGAGGAGAGCACCTATTTCCGCAGCACGGAGCGCAGCATGATGGTGATTGAACCGGATTACCTCGTCGATGCCACGACTATAGCTGGCTGCTTTCAGTACGATATGGCACTTAGTTGCGTCGTTGCTAATCCGCTGCTCTATCTCTTAGGCAGTTTTGATCCAGGAGAGTCCACCGAAGCCATGTTGCTCGGAACGATGGCCAATGACTTTCTCGATCGTTTGTTAGATAATCCGGACGTAGACGAGAACAAAGTATTTTGGGATGTGCTGATGAAGCATGCCTTGACCGCGGTCATGTTGGGTAAGGAGAAAATGGCTTTTATCAGGGAGCAGGTAACCGGTGTTCATTACCCGAATCTCAAGGAAGTAGCCAGACATTATCGCCGTCAGAAAACCTGGATCGAGCCTACTTTTCTTTCCGCAAAGTTTGGACTGCAAGGACGTCTGGATGTATTGGTAGAGGATCCCAAAGATGAGATGCATAAAGACATTTTTGAGCTCAAGAGCGGTAAACCTCCAAAGGCTGATGTTTGGGAAAGTCATAAGATGCAGGTGGTCTGCTACAATTTGCTGCTTTCTTCCACTTACGAAAAACAACGAAAAGGTAGGAGCGCAATTTTCTATTCTTACCTTTCCACAAACAGCCTTCGTGCTACAAAAGCTACTCTGCTGAGTGCACAGAATGTGTTGATGCTGCGAAATCTACTGGTGCTGGTCAACCGTCGGATGCAGAAGGGCGATTTTGGAGCACTGGCAAGGATCAACCTAAGGCAATTTGGAACCTTTCCAGTTTTCCTCAAAGACAGAATACAGCGCTTCCAACAAGTCTACGCTCAGGCCTCTCCTTTGGCGCTAAGCTACTTCAAGACTTTTGCTTCATTTGTGCACCGAGAACGACAGTCGGCAAAGACAGGTACTGAGGATCCAATGAAGAACCAATATGGATTTTCCTCTTTGTGGCGCATGTCCATCAAAGAAAAAGTAGATGCGCACAAAGTCCTGCAGCGGCTACGATTCAACGCTGAGCTGAGCGAAAAGCTCCCTGAAGGATTGATACAGTTTGAACGAGAAGAAGAGGAAATCTCAGATTACAGAAAGGGGGACATTGTACTTTTCTATCCGCAAGATGAAGAGCAGCTACGTCCGCTAAACTATCAGATCGTAAAGGCAACTATTGTGGAAGTAAGCAATTCCATCGTGGTTTTGAAACTGCGTAATGTTCAATTGTCCTTCGATCATTTCAACAAATACCAAAGCTGGATCATTGAGCACGACTTTATGGAAAGCAGCTTCCGAATACTCACCCAAAACCTATACGACTTCCTTGCTGCTCCTGAATTGATGCAGTCGCTGGTTTTGGGTACTGAGAAGCCCTCAGCACAAAAGCTGAGTCTTGAGGTGAGTCAATTGGGAACCGAGGATTTTCTCACGGAAGATCAAAAGTATCACTTGAAGCGCGCATTACAATCCAAGGACTATTACTTGCTCCAGGGCCCTCCAGGCACCGGTAAAACTTCGGCCATCATCCTGAAAATGGTGCAGCAATACCTAAAGCAGACGCAACAGGTAATTACGCTGCTGGCCTTTACAAATCGAGCTGTCGACGAAATTGCTGACAAATTGCAAAGGCACGATATTGATTACATTCGTCTTGGAGGTTCTGATAATGCTGACAAGCGAATACTCTCGAGCTTAATTCAAGGAAAGAAGCTGGATGAGATCAGTGATCTGCTAAAGAAAAATCGCGTCTTCATATCCACTGTATCTTCTTTTTTGAGTCGCAAACCGACACTAAAACACATTACCAGCTTCGATTTGCTCATAGTGGATGAGGCATCTCAGCTATTGGAGCCACACCTGGTAGGAATCCTTCCAGCCTTCAAGAAATTTGTACTAATTGGAGATCAGAATCAGTTACCTGCTGTTTGCAGCCTCAAAGAGGCCCTGTGTCAAACGGAGGAAGAAGCACTGAACACTATTGGCATCTGTGACCTCAGGGTCTCCTTGTTTGAACGTCTTTTTCTGCGGGCAAGAAAACAGGGATGGGATCATGCATACGGCACCTTGAAACATCACTTCAGGATGCATGAAGAAATAGCCACATTGATCAACCACTACTATGACAACAAACTGGTGTCTTTTACCGCGAGACAAAAGTCGGACCTGAAGATAGATCAGTCACCTCAGGTGCTAAGTCCTTTTACCAGCCAGATTCTACAGGGTCCTCGCCTCGCATTTGTAGAAGTCTCGCAGCAAGGCTTCTTCAAATCCTGTCCTGCGGAGGCGGCACTCGTAGCTGAAATTGTAAAGGAGGTTTACCGGTTATACGGAGAGGAATTTGACCAACACAAGATTGGCGTAATGACTCCCTGGAGAGCGCAGATCAGCGAGATAAAGAAGGCAATCGCCGATCAAAAATTGCTTGAGTTGGTGACAGTAGATACGATTGAGCGTTATCAGGGATCCGAAAAGGACATCGTGATATTGTCTACCGCCATCTATGACAGCAGCCAGCTCAAGATGCTTCAGTCATTGAGTGCAGGTGGAAAGGTAGATCGCAAGTTGAATGTCGCGATCAGCAGAGCTAAGGAGCGTCTGATTATTCTGGGAAATCCGGCAAAATTACAAGACCCACATTACCGCCGCCTAATTGAGCAAATGCAGAAGACCGGGCAATATATAAAAGCGAGTGACTTCGCCCTTAGGGAGTGGGAATCAATAACTGTCCGATTTTGACGCCGCTAAAAATGATTTAGACGAGGCATTTTTTGACAGCATCCTTGATGGCTGGTGGAGAAAAATAACGAAGGATAAATCATTTCTAGCAAGTCAAAATGGACAGTTATTGATTCTCCATCCCTTAGCAAGCAAGACTAATGAGTATACTACAGGGGAAATGCTAAAACCCCTCGCGGTTTCGATACATAATTGAGCAACTAGCAGGCTTTTGCCCGGCGAACAGTGGCATTCTAATAGGCCATAAATAAGGCAATTCAAATATTGACTGAATCGCTGCGAATATAAAACGCCCGATTGAGTATAAGGCACAGCGATTACCTTTACGCCGTACTACATCACAATGTACTGGCATCGCCTAGTGTCTCCGTCAAATGGCCTGCTCGAAACAATCAAAGATCGAGATTGGAACAGGTATCAGACGAGTTCGATCCATTTAGCTTAACAGGAATCACTACTGAAATACACGGCACTGTCTTCGCGACTGAGCCAATGGTGGCAGCCCTGCCTCCGGTGCTAGTGATCACCCTCCATAGTCAATCCAGATAACACTCAATTGCCTTATTGAGAGCTTTCAGACCAGTCTGCACTGAGATCGAAGCTGCCTGCTTTCAAATAGCATAAGCAAGTTGCTTCAAGAGAAGCCTCGCGTAACTCAATCCTGCACTAGATGCAAATGGGAAGGGTCTACCCCTGGCTTAGCTATTCAGCAAACTGCCAGGACAGATCGGGCGGCAAAAAACAAAAATCTGACAGAACAATAGATGTTCTTCAGACTACATTTATTAATCTTTAATTTTTCACGATGAAAGACTCACTTTTAGAACAATTCGAGAATTTCGAGATGACAGAGAATGCCCTTCAGCAAGTTGAAGGAGGATTGACATTTTGTGCTGACCTGCAGGACAGCGGTGCAACCGTTGGCTGTACTGATTCAGGAGCCTACTACGAAGACTGTGTTGACGACTACGGAGCGGTAGGCAGAGACCGACCTACAGGTAATGTATAAGACAGTGGTTACTTGAACTTGAGATAATCGTGAAGCCTGACTGCGCAGTAGATTCTGATTGAAGAATCTCGATGAGCGGTCAGGCTTCTTTGATTGGAGACTTCAAGAAAAAATGCGATTTCAAAGGAATCAAGGTTCTGAAGCAAAAGAATACCCAGGCTGGTTCAAAAGCTATCCAGCATTGCTGACAACTAGTGCTGCGTAAACAAAGTTCGTGATACCTTTTAGGAGCTTATCTTTTTGTCAGACGAGGCGCGAGGA
>JAHDEE010000191.1:6401-12293 GCA_020629005.1 Chitinophagales bacterium | reverse complement strand
CTAAAAGGCAGATTGCAGTTGAGCAAAACAGCTATCCCGAAACACTTTCAGTGCATTTTTCGCAAGTGGATTTTACTTTCCAAACATTGCAGACTCTAAGAGAGGTACACAGCGCAGCCACCCCTAATAACCTAATTTAATTCATTATGAAACTGCAACGAAAATTGTTCTCTCTCTTGCTGCTCAATGCATTATGGCTCGCTCCTGTCTACGCTCAAGGTGATGCATCAGCCAATCGTGACAAGGCCGAACAAGTAACCTCCAGAATGATCCAAAAACTTGAGCTGACTCCGGAGCAAACCAAGAAAATAACGGACATACATGCTGACTACCTCAAAGAATTGCAGAGACTCAAAGAGAGCGCCATGACCAAAGAGGAGAAAGTAACGGCTGTTAAGCGACTTGTTAAGAAGGAAGACAACAAGATGGAAGAGGTACTCTCCGAAACACAGTTCGATACCTATGTGGAGCTGCGCAATAAGAAGATGAAGAAGTACATCGAAAAGAAAGGCTTAAAACCCAAGAGTGTAGACTCCGAATAATAGGGGAGAAGCCAAAACGAAACGTGGCCACTGGTTCCAGTGGCCACGCTAATCTCAACCCCCCATGTCTGGTTCAAGATTCTGTCGCATATCATAAAAAAGGTGTGGAAGTTTTATAATGATGGGCTACAGCACTGAAGAGACCCAATCAGTAACTAAACTCCGGACAAGCCAAAGCTTTTCCGCGCTTATTCCCACTGCTTTTCTGCCTGAAAGGCATAATGCTCGCACTCACGTAAACATCTGATCCTGTGAATTGTCTTTCCCGCTTAAAGACGCTTAACACATTATCTGATCCCACAGTAATGCTACCCAACCTCAGTGCTGTGCCCATCCTGAAATTTCTATCATTATACAATTCGAGCGGTAGGCTCAAGGCCAACCACTTAGCCTCAAATCGTGGAGTAATCGCCGCAATATTAGAACGGTCTACCTGTAATCCGGGAATCAATAGTCTACGCACCAACAAGGCATTGACCTTGAGGTTTTTGGTGAGCGACAAATCCGCTTGCAGACTTATTCCTGCAGGCATCCAAAGGCTGTAACTGCTTCCATCACTCGTCATGGATGCATCGCCAAAAACCTGCTCACTAATCTCGTCAAGTCGAGCGTCTGAAGTCTCTTCATCTGCAACATACTCGGGAGCAATGTTGAACAGCCCACGAGTCTCAATTTTTTCTCGTCTGGTATTTTTGTTAAATCGAATTCGTCCCAAATCCAAAACCGAAGCACCGATTTTCAAATCACCTTCCTGGCGCAAACTCATGATAGCGCTTAGTCCAAGATCTACGGCCGCACCTCTTCCAGTCGCTTTGCTATTAAAACTATAAGTCCCATCCTCTTCGCCACCGGCCATTCCATAGCTAATCAGACCTCCGTTGAAAACTAAAGTGTCTCCTGGTTCTCTTCTCAAAGCCTGCGTATCATGATTTTTGATAAAAAAGCTATTCAAACCATGCAAATATTTTGCTGTGATCCCGGCAGCTATATTGTAATTTCCTTGGTCGGTGATTTCTCTGGCGTAGTTGAGTCCCACTTCCCCCCAGGTCATTCCGGCAATGGTAAATGGTTCGACAGAAAATTCCTCAGAAAAATCATTGCCAACAAACTCATAGTAGCCAAGCTCCGAAGGGATTCGATTTCCACTTAGCGCAGAGCGAATTCCCCAAAAGAATCCAAAACTATGCTGCTTGTAATTAACTCGTGCTGAGGGTCCTAATGCAAAAGCATTAGCATATACATGTTTTTTCTTGCCGTCGTTGTAAAAGTCCAGAATCATTGCGTCTGCCGGCACCTCGCTATCTTCACTCAACTCAGTTGCCACTTCTATTTCGTCGCGATTTCGAAGTAGTCGTATAAGACTAGCATTCTGCACAAAGCCGTAATTGTTGTCTAAAAACAGCCCGGCGCTTAGTAGGTGAATATCCCAGTCAATTGGGCTGTTAACATTAAAAGCAGGATTGATTTGCAGGCCATGTACACCCGCGTAGTTGTCGGCAATCAAACCGATTCGTTCCTGAGCCTGCATTAGATTGGCTATACAGATTGCCAATCCCAATAAAATACCCTTCCGCATCTCATATATGATTTGGTTAAATAATAATCAACCAAGAGACAATGGCTCACTCCATATCATCCATACTCCACAAATTGCCAATGTCAAAAGAAAGAACTGTCTATTCGATAGTCATCAGTTTGGCTTATTGACGGCAAGAAGTCTCGGTTTATTGTGCAAGCGTACAATTTCTTTGCCATCAAAATCTGCTTAAGGGATTTGGAGCGAAGCAGATTGGCACGTGGATACAGCCTTCCCGTGCTCCACTATTATAGGCTGGCCTGCTGCCTGTTCATGCTCGGTCCAGCTGGTCTCTTCGGCAGGCTACGAGCCCCGCTGGTCCGGCATTCACCACGGCAGCAGACCAGCCTATACCGTTTCGCCCGGGGCTATTTTGCCACCATCTCATTCGCGCAACCTTAGAATACGCTAAGGTCGACTTGTTCTGCCTGTTGCCAGTTACTGGCTTATCTTTGGCTTTCCACAATCTATTTAGCCAGCATAACACGTTCTGTCCAGATGCCACCTGCAGCTTGTACGGATGCAAAATAGATTCCGGAAGGGCAGAAACCTAGATTTGCCTGGATACTAAGCACTTGCCCATTTTCCTGTAGGACCATTTTACCGGTGGCATCATAGATTCTTAATGTCCAAGGACCAAGATCGTTTTCCAGCAGTAAATTGACCTCGCCGCTAGTAGGGTTGGGGCTGCGCATTTTCATAATATCAGGTTGTACTGGAGCAATTCCACTCAACATTGTAGCTTCCCTTATTGCGGGTTCAAAGTCGATATGGCCTTCATAGGCTTCAACTGGTTGCCAAGACAGAAGTGGATGTGTATATTCACTTATGCTTGGGCCATGACCATAGCAGTCCCAGATTAGTGAACCGTCCATGCTTCCCAGCTCCAGTTCACCATAGCAGTTGACGCCGGGTCCACTGCTGCAAAGCAGATTGCCCTGACAGTCATATACTTGCGGAACGTGGCCAAGCTCGCAGGAAGGTTGTTGGAAGGCTGGATCTACATAAAAGAGGTGACGGTCACCTTCAGAATACTGATAGATTCGCTCACTGCTGCAGCAGTCTCCTGCCTGGCTTATCTCAGCTAACCAATCAAGGTCGCTGAGAGGATTTTCGAAATTGCAGAGGGGCAGCTCATCGCAGTCACAAATGTTCGCGGCCTCGCAATTGTAGTCGACTGTTCCTAGCATGTTGGCCAGGCCGTAAAGTTGGTAACAATTGTTTAGGTAGCTGCTTTCGCAGAGTAGGCTGCCGTCGGCATCATACAATCGGGGTGATTGATAATCTTCACAGTCTGTTCCCGAACCACTGTCTACATAATGATATTCATTGCTTCCATCCGTGAAAACAAATATCCGCGAGGCTTCACAACAATCAGCTTGCGCAATAATTTCATCAAGTGTGCTCATCTGCTGCTCACAAGGTCCGGGGGTGAAGCCCACTCCCATGCATGTTGCCTCACAACTATTGTAATACAGCACCCCATCATCACCGCATACCAGTTCTTCTCCCATGCCAGCGCAATCACAATTGCCAGCATCTAAAGAGCAGTCGTAGATCAGGCTCATATTAGCATTTGCCAGATCATACAATGAATAGCAGGATTCAGATCCGGAGTTATTACATAGCAGATTGCCAGCGCAATCATAAAGTCTGCTGGGATGGTCTTGTATGCAGGTGCCATCTAGGGAGCCGTCTATCAGAAAGTAAATGTTGTTTTCAAGGCCAAGTTGATAGATTTTGTTTTGGCTACAGCAATCAGGCAGATCGATCATTTCTGACAGCCATGCTAAATCTTGTATGGCTGATTCGAAGTCGCAATCATCTGTGGCACAAGTCGTTGGAACCGCCTGCTCTTGATATGTTTCACAGCCCGCAATTTCCAAATATGCACCGAGCACAAAACCAGCTGCAAAAACTTCTGGTTCTACAGAAATGCTCATTGCAGTTGGCGGATCATTGAAAAGCACGTTAAAGGCATCGTAGACAATACTGTCAACTGTAAACGCCAAATATTGGTTGTCAAGCAAGAGTGCATCCTGATTCCAGCTAACGACAAAGTCGACCAGATGTGCTCCTGTGGCATCCAGACCTGGAGAACATATTTCGCTGATACTAAGGGAGCAATCCCCATCGTTGCAGTCTTCATCTGCATAATTAACTCCCTGGCAAGCAGCTTCACAAGGGCTAGTATAAAACAGCCCATCTTCACCGCAGCCAGGCTCATAGGCACCTTGGCAATCACAGTTCGAGCTGCTTTCGCAAGGAGCCGGTTCGTACAAATAGTAGTTATCCTGGCATTCATCCGGACCTATAAGGAGCGCGTGGAACAGGATTCCGCCGGAAATTTGCTCCTTCAGGATTGATTGTTGGAAGTTGTAAGGAGGTAAAATTTCCTGGAAGGGAATTGGAATAGAACCCGGAAGGCCACTGCCAAGTATAATCATGCTTCCTTCATCTGACAAACTGCTCCAGTTTAGGGTGAAGGTTACAAGGGCATAATCTTCGTCACAACTTTCGATCTCTACAGATACAATGTCCAGCTGACAAATATCCGCTTCATCGCTATCACAGACTCCATTAAGGTTTGTATCTACATCATTCGGGCAAGCATCGCAAAGATCTCCTATTCCATCGTTGTCGGTATCTTGTTGGTCCGGATTGTAGCTGGCCGGGCAATTGTCCAGGCTGTCTATAACTCCGTCATTATCGGGATCATCGTCGCAAGCCAGGTTATCATTTGTGAGGCAAGATTCTTCAATGCAGACAATTTCAATTGCCGACCCGGCATAACAGGGAGATACTACTGGACTGGACTGGTAGCTGAAATTGACCACTTGGCCATTGTAGAAATTAAAGTTGAGGCCCCCCATCAGATAGGGGTCCCAAATATGGCCTTCATCGTCTAGAATAAGAATATAATCTTGACCTACACAAGGCTCAAATAAAATCGTACCTGTGTTGGAAAGCTCACAAGAGCCTGGGCACATTCCGTCACTATATGATATGCCGGCACAATCTGCAAGACAAGCGTTTCCATAAACTTGTCCGTCCGCTCCACAGACAGGATTAAAATTTTCCGGACAATCACAATTGCTATTGATATCGTCGATACAAATTAGCTCAACAGGTATAGCAGCACTCTCGCAAACTATATCTGCATCAAGAGCTCGATAGGAGTAGCTGACAGACTGGCCATTATAAAAATCAAAATTCACTCCTGGAAGCGGATAAGGGTCGATCAGTGATCCATCGGCTTGTAATATGGTGATAAATGTTTGACCTTGGCACTCTTCGTATAGAACTGTCCCACTGAATTGAAATTCGCAGCTGGTATCACAAGGGCCAAAGCTGGAACTCACACCAGCACAAGTAGCTAAACATTCGTTGTCATAAGTGATTCCGTTGCTTCCACAAACAGGGCTGAAGTCATCATTACAACCACAATCATTGCTAAGGCAGTTTTCCCAGATGGGGTATATGATTGCCCCTGTAAAATCAACTTCACCACAGACCAGTTCACCGCTGTACCAGGGCTGAACATCATCATAACTGACACAACTAAAGGCAGGGGTCCCGTGGCAGTCGATAATATCGATATAGGTGGTAGGTACTGTTTCAGATAAGCATCGATTGAGTCGCACATAGTAGTCGGGTAGGCTGCTGTCTAAGGTTTGCACAAAAGAGAGCGAGCCTTTTTCTCCCATTGAGGAATATGCTGAGACCAAATCATCTACCCATTCTTGCTGATAATTATCCACAAAGTCCAAACAG
>JAHDEE010000191.1:0-6301 GCA_020629005.1 Chitinophagales bacterium | reverse complement strand
CCGAGGCAAATATTTCGAACATGTTGGGCCTGTGAATCTAGACAGCTTGCAAGAAGCAGGCAAAATAGACTAGCTAGAAGCTTTGTGCGACAGATAACTTTGGTCATGAGGCTGAATTTTTTTTACCACTAAGACGAATGTCAGGCTGCGCGTCAGAAACTCTTATTTAAAAGGATTTCGGTCTAGATTGAGCGCTTCTAGAGTGTGTGCAGTTTTCAGATTACTAATGGCAACATTGAGGGGGCCTAATTTGTGCTTTGTGGCCACTTTAAGACCAGTGCTGGTCGTTTCCCAATCTTCCCAGGTGGCTTTGACACCTCCAATCGGAATGATTGACACCCACATCTGATAACTGTTTGGTAGTCCGTCTTCGTCCAGATGCCAGAGGTAGGAATCGCCAGGGGTGGTTCCTCCAGATTTGTAGGTTACGAGGAGCGCTTCATTTCCTTCTTTAGTCATTACAAGCCTTCTTTCTACGACTTCCTCCATGACTTTTGTCGGAGCTATCACCCAAAAGGAGTCGTTGCAAAAGAATCCCCAGGCTTTGTCGATTAGTTTGTCTCGATCTTTGTTCTGCATAACCTTTTCGTTCTTGAAGGCTTTGCCGTTTTCCCAGTTTGCTAAATCGAGGATCACTCGATTTTTAGCCCACTTTACTTCAACACGTCTGTCTTTTCGATCCCAAACATAGTCGTGGCCTCCTCTGAAAGACCATTGCAGATAATAGGTTGTGTCCCAGGCTTCTTGATTAACTGCAGTAAGCATTTTTTTCGCCAGAAGATCGGCCTGTTCTCCTTTCTTGCCTTCAGGGAGGTCGCTGCTAAGCATGAATCCGACTAAGAAAAGGGTGAGAAATAGGATCATTGTGATTGCCAGAAGCCATTTAAAGATTCGGATAATTAGTTTCACTTGCTGCTTGTTTGCACTCAATATAAACATTCTTTCGCGCTTGGATTGTCATTTGGGTCTAACCTTCATTTTTTTGATTACTAATCAGTTAGGAAGAATTGTGGTCATGCAGATAAAGATTTCCTAAATAAATGCATGCATGTAACAAAGACCTGTCAAAAGTTAATTTTATATATTGAGAGAATTTTGAAATAAAATAGTTTTGGGTTTATTTAATTTTGTTATTGTTTCCTGGCGAGTCTCTTTTCTGCGTGAGGGATAGAAGTGGTACGAGCCGCCGGCCGCTGCGACTGAGGCATGCCTGATGGGGGCTCGGAGCCTGCGGAGAGACCACAGCAGGCATAAGCCGAAGCGCAGTGGACAAGGTGAGTGAGAGCGGATAGCCCGACCCTAAGTGGCTGCCATTCTAAAAATTAGAAAAAGAGAAAATAGTTTCCGGCAGCCGCTTAGGGGCACGCCCAAAAAGTGCAAATTCTTGTGATTTGATCTCAGAATCTTACGTTTGGTCGTCAAATAGCGGGGCAATTTAGTATAGACATTAGACAAAACATGGCGAATCGGCAACAATAGCGAACTTATGTGGATGTTTTACAACCTGTTATATATATCTATTTTTTGCCACTTTAATTATTGTGATGATTCATCGGAAAATCTAAATTATCGTCAATAATTTGTATATTGTAACAGGCGTGGCTTAAAGATTTAAAGCCTGCTGTCAGCCCGCCGATTTGAAACAACCACACTACGTATTACAATTTGGAGGTAAAGCAATTTTACCTGAGGGGGAGGGGTACATTTATACATGTATCCTGCAAATAAGTGGAATGCCAATTGACTTGGTGCTTAACTCATTTGCTAACTTCTTGTCTCTCATGCTCAAGGCAGGAAGTTGAAATATAATTGATTGTATAAAATACGATTATGATACATTTAGCCGCAAAGAAATTTTTCGGAAGCATCATTTTGATGCTTTTCGTGTGTACACTGTTTTCGGTCCAAGTTTCGGGCCAGAGTGACAATGATCAAAGACCAGTGTACAAGAATTTTTCGAAATCTGCTGAGGAAGAAGCAACGAAGGAAGAGCGCGAGAAGAAGTCTGCCGAAGAGCGCAAGCTACGCAGACGAACAATTGACTATGTGCATGAAGAGAATGCTAGCAGGAAAGTTCCCAAAAAGGCTCATGTGCCAGAGGCGGCACTGGGTTTTAAGCCGATAGATCGGCCCAGACATATGACCAGAGAGCAGGTCATGGAACGTTTTGAGTTGGCTAACAAGCAGTTACAAAGATTGCTGTATGAAAATCAAGGAACAGCGCAAGAAGCTGCAGTGATTGAAAAGTTGAGAAAACTGCTGGCGAGATTAGAAACTCAGCTTTCCGGAACCGAGTACTGCAATTAGTTCATACTAAACTTAGAAGTCTTATGAAAAGCACATTTATTAATCCAAAGGTTTTTGCTTCACTGCTTCAGTTTTGTATGATTTTTCTTTTGTCATCGCTAACGGTGTTGGCACAAGGAGACGATTGCGCAACAGCAGATGGATTTTGTACAGATAGTGGGGCCTCTTTTCCGGCTGGCGTTGACAATGGAGAGTTTCAACCTCCGGGAAACAGTTATGATTGTGGTTCTGACATCCTCTGGACCCAGCCCAACGCGGCATGGTTTTATTTCGAAATTTCAGATGCTGGAAATCTTGTGATTGATCTAACCAATTCCAATAATGAGGATATAGATTTTGCAGCCTGGGGGCCATATGCCGACCTTGCATCTGCTCAGGCAGAATGCGGCTCACTTCCTGATCCGGTTGATTGTAGTTTTGATCCTCAGGCAGATGAGCGACTGAGAATCAATGGTGTAGATGTAGGAGAAGTCTACTTGTTGATGATTACAAATTACTCCAACGAGCCGACCGATATTTTTGCTGATGCGGCGAATAACAATTCAGCTGCAACTGATTGTGACGTGGTGGTTGATCCTCCTTGCGAAGCGGATGTGGGGACCTTTGTATTTGGAGGTTCCGGTAATATTGCAGGAAATACGATTACGCTCTGTACTGGTGACGATTTTTCTATTACGAGCAATGATGATTATGTACTGCCGGACCCATTTCCTGGAGAAGTTTCGGAGTTGTTTTATGCGGTTTATAATTGTGCTCCTCCTGCCACTCCAGATCCGGCTGTAGATGCTTGTTTTTCTGGTCTGTTTTGGACGGGTGAAGATTTTACGGGAGCCGATCCTGGTGGTTCAAATTCCAATACGGCGGGTGGAATTCCGGACGCATTGGTGACCGCTGGAATAACCGGTACAAATAATACGGTTTGGTACATACCTATAACGGCCGATGATAGTGATAATAATGGAAACCCCAATGATGTAGTGGCTTTTGATCAGGATGGAGATGGTTGTTACGATGTAGGGACAACACCCTATCAAATCAACTATTTGTTGGGTGGGTCTTTCAGTACTGCCCCGACTTGCGATTCGAGCACAGGAACGGGTTCTATTGATGTGACCATAAGTGGCGGTTTGGCTCCGTATACCTTGACCAATACTGGAGACGGAAGTTTGAGCACTACTACTGTAGGAACGGACGGCGGGACGGTTACCATCAATTCTCTTTCGGATGGTGATAGTTACAGCTTTACAGCCACTGACGCCAACGGATGTAATTATACATATGACGGTGGAACCTTTGTCTGTACCGTTGTCACTGCTGGAGGCTGTGATAATCAAACGGATGTGGCTATTCCTGACAATGGTCCTGGACCTGGAGTATCAACTATCACAAATTCAGGCTCTGCAGGAACGCTCGGTTCCGGTACTGAGGTTGTGGAAGTATGTATGCTAATCGATCACAATTATTTGGCTGACTTGTGGATTCAGCTCTTTGCTCCAGATGGCTCAACAATAGTGCTGTCGGGGTACAACGGCGGATTTACAGACGATTATGGAGATGTAGGTGGAGCCCAGGAAATGTGTTTCACTGCTACTGCCACCAATAGCATTACAACTTATTCAGGTGGCCTGACTGGAAATTGGTCGCCAGAAGAACCATTTACAGATCTCACCGGCTCGCCAAACGGAACCTGGTCCTTAGCTGTTTGGGATGATGATTTGTTTGTTTCGGGTGATATCCTATCGTGGAGTATGGTGTTTGACAATGGAGATTGTGCGGCTCCCTGTATTATAGATAACGAAGAATGTACCGCTCCGGCGATTATTTCTCTTACTCCGGAGGTTCAAACTTGTGTGAATGGTTGTACTACCGGAGCGACGACTGCTAGTACTTTGGGTACCAATCAATGTGATCCGGTTACGGGTCCTACTGTTTGGTATCAGTTTACTACAGTTGAATATGCTCTTGAGGTATTGGTGAATAGTTCAGAAATAAGCGATCCTCAAATACAGTTTTGGACAGATTGTGGTACTTATCTTGGAAGTTCATGTGCGACTGGAAGTAATGGGGCTTTGGTTGACCTCAGTGCTCCAACTACGGGAGAGACTCTATTGATGTCTGTGAGTTCAGCTTCGGGGCAAGAGGGCTTTTTTGACCTTTGTATTACCAGCTTCTCCGATCCCGCACCGTGTAATATCAATAATACTTTGACTGCAAATCCCGCACCTGACACTTTTCCTAATAGCCAGTACCCTCCAAATACTACTGTGGAGTTTTGTTACACAATCCTTGAGTTTGAAAAGGCAAATTGCAATTGGCTTCACGGTATTGTGCCTACTTGGGGAGATTGTTGGGTTGAGACTTTGGGTACTCTTCCTACTGTTACAACAGAATTAGAAACAATGGGAGATCCAATTGTAAGTGGTCCTCCCGGTAACCCCACCGTTACACCCAGCGGATATTGGGATTGGTATGCTGACGGTGTTGTACTTTATAATGACATCCCTAGTGGAAGTGAGCCAGCAGGGACTGCCGTGGGGGCAGGCTGGTTCTTTGTTACCAATTATGATTCCTATGATGAGGTCTATGGCTCTCCCAATCCAGACCCTACGGATCCTAACAATAGCTATGGGGATGGAGTTGGAGCCGGGGGAACAGGCTGTTTTACTGATACTGGTCCATGGACTGTTTGTTGGGAACTGACTACCAAGGATATTGGGGTCTGTGAGACTGGAGCTGATTGTACTGTATCCGTAAAGACCTATGGTGATGGTGAGACTGGTGTATGGGATAATGAGGGCTGCTATCTTGATTTGCCAACAGACCTTGCTTCTGGCATGTGCTGTGTTGATCCGCCAATACCTACACCAGCTACAGGCTGTGAAGGCCAAACAACCATTGTAGCATCCAACTATGTGGGTACCGAAGGTACCGTAAACTGGTATGACCAAGCAACGGGAGGGACTGCAATTGCGACAGGTGTGGATTTGACAACTCCTGACTTAGTATATCCCGGTCCGATGACATTTTATGTTGATATAACTATCGATGGTTGTGTTAGTGAGAGAGTTCCAGTGGACGTAACAGTGGAACCGCTTCCGACCATAACACTGCCTCAGGGAAGTTATCCTCTTTGCAAGGGGGATACAGGTGGAGTTACTATTACTGCTACGGTTACGGATGTTGTTGATCCTAATACGAATGTGGATTGGAGTATTGTTGGGGGTGGATCTGTTGGCTCAGGATTAACAGAAACACTATCACCAACAGTGACAACATCCTACTTTGTTACTGCGACAAATGCTTGTGGTTCTGAGGATGCGATTGTTACGATTGTTGTGACGGAATTGCCGACAGTGGAGTTTAGCGGCACAGATGAAATTTGTACTGATGGCAGCGGGGAGTTTTTGATCACTTTGACGGGTAATCCTCCTTTTGACATTAGCTATAATGTTGATGGTGGAACGAGCCAAATCCTAACCGTGGATGACCCAGACTTAACTTACGACAGTGTAAATGATGAATATACTTATACTTTCTCAACCAGCACACCAGGTACCTATACTCCCGATGGAATCGATGATTCAGATTGTGCTGACGGAACATTTTCTGGAAGCGCGGTAATTGATTGTGGAGGTGGGCCCTCTTTATCTACCGCTGCTATAAACGAAGACCTAGGGTGCTCGCCTACAGTTACAGCACCTACCTTTACGGTTACTGATCCCTGTGATGCAACTGCTACGGCAACAGTCACTGATAATGGTGTAAGCAATGTTGACTGTGCATATACCCAGTCTTGGACTGCGACCTATCAGGATGCCTGTCTGAATGATGCGGCTCCGGTTACGATCACTTATACCTGGACTGAACCGGATGCTGCATTGGCGATTAACACCACAGCAATAAATGAAGACTTGGGCTGTTCGCCTACCGTGACTCCTCCGACCTTTACTGTTAGTGATGCCTGTGATCCATCAGCAGTGGCAACTGTAACTGA
>JAHDEE010000190.1 GCA_020629005.1 Chitinophagales bacterium | reverse complement strand
CTGCTGGATTCGAACCAGCGACCCCCTGCTTGTAAGGCAGGTGCTCTGAACCAACTGAGCTAAGCGCCCGAAGCGAGTGCAAATATAGCAGACCCATCACAACTACGCAAGCCTTTTGATAAAAAAAATGACCCGAAACCGTAAAAGCACAGAATACCGAGCCCTTTGCTATACATTTTTTTCCAGCTCATACTTTTGCACTGTGATCCTGACAAAAATGCTCGGAACAGACAGAAACAAGGGTGAAGAAATGGGCTGTGAGTAGAAAAATGTAAATTTAGCCTTCAACCATGATCAGCCTTGAAATTCTATCCAAGATGAAGAATCTGTACTATACCTTTCTATTACTGCTGCTGCCGGCCCTTTGCCTGGGAAACATATTGTCTATCGAAGACTCGCTTGAGGCCGAGATCGACTCCAACCTTTATTCGCTGAGGCACGATATCCGAATATTCTCCCTGGCTGATGTGATAGGACGCACCATTATTCCAGCTGAATACGAGGAGGGCTATACTGGGCCAATGCCTTTGACTCCTGGAGAAAAAACAGTGACGATCAGCGCAAGTCGGATCGCTTTCTCAGGTATGGAGGACTTCCCCGGCATGGAGAGCTTTAATGTATTGTCTAAGACCAAGGCTAAGCATGGTTTCAACTTCGAGTTAATGAGCAAGGCCGGCAAAACAGCTAGATTGAAAATAGTGCTTGATCCCGGAAAATACTTGATGCTGCTCTACTTCAATTCAGAAGAGTTTGGGGAACATACCTTCTTTACGGGAAACAAATCGAAAGAAAGACTGCAGATGGAAGGCGAAAACTTTACTTACGTCGACTACAAGAAGATTGAAGCTTATAGCGATCTCGTCGGAGATACCTTGAAACCCTATGCATGGTACGATGTTGGCAAAGATCCTTTCCTCCTCTCCTATCTTTCTCCGGAGGACTCCATCCTGTTTGCATTCGATGAAGGCACCTTAACTACGAATGAGGAAGTGCGGGAAATCAAGAAAATAAAGCAAGGCGAGCCAGGAAAGGTGCGAGTGAGCGCCCCTGTCGAAATCTATGAGCTGAGCTTTAGAAAGGGAGCAGATGTGCTGCGACTGCATATCAATAAGCGACGGGAAGTGGCGGCGATTGAGTACAAGTGGACGGCTTATATTTTGATTCCTTGAGCGATTGTGCGTTGTTCAGCAGGCTGTGCAACAGCTATTAAATCGGTGAAAATGAACAATTGGCGAGATTCTCAGTAGAGAATCCCGCCAATCAATTTTAAGTTATGCCTTTCGCGCAAGAGCCTACAGTTTTATAAGCTTCTTTACCGATCGACTGTCATCAGTCTGTAGCATCACAAAATAGACGCCACTTGCCAATTTGACCAAACTAATGTCATACTCACTGGTACCTGCCATTCTTGTTTCATTACTGATCAGCTCATTCACCAAATGGCCCTGCGCATTATATAGCGAAAGATCGATGGATGATTTCGCATCAAGGTCTATCTGAGCAATACATAGGTCTGATGAAGCATTCCCTAGAAGCTGTAATCCACCATTGCTCAAAGCTTGATGCAAAGCCGCTTGCTTTTCACGAGCTGACTTCGATCCACTTTCATTTTTGCCCGCACGTTGCTCCGTCATCGTATCGAAGATTTGTGCGATCTTGGAAGAAAGCGGTAGTGTGACATCGCAAGGCTCTACAACCTCTGCACAAAAGTAGTTGGAAGAAGCCGGTTCGGCTCTAAAGCCTTGACTAAGGGTAACCGCCCCACCAGACTGATATACAGTCGTTCTGAAGGTAGATACGGCTTGAGAGACAATCTGTTCATCGGCTGTAAACATCCTCGAATCCAAGTGCAGACCGGATAAATTGAGATCCGCTGTAAAACTATTTTCATATAAAGGGGCTTCCCAGATTCCTCGACCAAAGGTGGATGCATAAATCTTGTCTGTGCAATGACTGATCTCAAGATCAGTTACCAAAACTGCAGGTAAGTCTTTGCTAAAATGAGCCCAGTCTTCCATATCATCATTCTTGTAGTAAACACCGACATCAGTGCCTATATACAATCCATCGTCTGTTCCATTTTGATAGACCAATGCCGTGATAGGAGATTTCGGCAGTTCATCGACATTTGATACATCTGTCCAAGACTGCCCACTGCTTTGTGTGTGGTATAGCCTTTTTCCCGGTGCCCCAAAATTACCGTCCAAGGCAATCCACATTTGCTGGCGGTCCGTTGGATGAAAAACAATCTTGTTAATCGCTGAATCGAAATGATCTGTAGCCCAAGTAAGGCCTCCGTTGAATGTCCGGTAAAGGTCGCTTTCATTGTCTTCAAGGTTGTGACATGCAAAAATCACATCCGAATCATAAGGGGCAACTTCCAGATGATTCAGAGCCATTGGATCCCCATCATCATCAAATTTCGGAAAAAATGTCCCTGTTTCAAGCCGCTCCCAGTCTGCGATATTGGCTGATGCAGGAGACTGCATTCGATACACATCTTCATACCCTGCTGTCAGACTTCCATCTTTCGAGCAATAGGCAATTGGGGTAATCCAGTCTCCCTTCAAACCGGGAAAATCAGGGCGAAATTCTTCAATCGTTTGCAAATCTATATCATGGCGTTTCAAATGTCCCCCTTGAGTTGAAAAGATCACCTGAGTATTATCTGAGGGGTCAAACTCCGCTTCCATACCATCTGAACCGTACAGATGCAACCAGGTGTCCCAAGTGGGGCCGTTAATCTGTGCAGTATTATATCCTCCATCCTGTTTGCCAAAGACAATGCCATTGTCCACCGGGTTGTTAGCTACACCCAAGCGATAGACCTGACCTATTTGCAATCCATAGGATCTATTCTTCCAGTTAATATTCAACTCACCTGCGACCGACGGGATATCATGATCACTTGTTCTGAAGATACCTCCATCACTAGAACAATAGAGATAGCCACCAACAAAGTCAAGATTATGAACATCTGCGTGATTATATCGACCGGCTGTCACTAGAGGCTCTTCCCAATGAGCTGATAACTCCCAGTCCAGTCCACCGTTCATCGAACGCCAGGAATTGACTGCTCCCACATGTACTTCATCTGCGTCTGCCGGATTCACCGCAATGGCCAGATCATACCACGCCTGCATGCTGCCATGACCTCCTGCTATATCACTCTGCGTTAGATAAATATCAGGGGTTAGAGTAATGGGATCGTATGGATCCATTCGGGTCCAATTTTGACCGCTATCAACTGACCTGTAAACTGCCGAAATGGCTTGTCCGCCACCAAAAAAGGCATAGACTACATTGGCATCTTCTGCGTCGCCCACTGCCAACTCTATTCGCTCAGACTTCAGGGGTTCCGGCGTAAATTGTGCTAATGCAATCGTGTCCCAAGTTAAACCATAGTCCTGCGATATGTGGATAGTAGTATCCGTCGAAGCATAGACGGTTGAGGAGTTCGGCTTGAACTCTACATCAAAGAAATTCCCCACTTCGACACTTGTCCAAGTCCCAGCTACTCCGCGTCTAAGACCTACATTGGTAGCAGCTATCATGACATCCTGACTGGGATGCTTCTTCAAGTCTCTACCTCTTCGATTTTGCCCAAGCGAAAAGGACAGACCGGCTGAAGCCCAATTATTCCCGCCATCGGTTGACTTTAGTACACCAGTGCAGGACGTGTGCCCAGCATCACCATCTCCAGTTAATACGTAGATCGTCCGTTTTTCAGCAGGTGAATCCGGATCGATAAAAATGGCCGAAACACCCATGGTAGGCATGCCTTCCATGATAGGCTGCCAAGATGGACTAGATCCAGGAACAGTCCAATCGCTCCCACCTGTCACACTCTTCCACAAACCGCTTGCAGGCGTTCCTACAAAGACAATGTCCGGATCACTAGGATCCACCGCTACACAATTGACTCTTCCGTTTCCACCATTGTATCCATCCAATGCCATTTCATACATGTCTGCCGAAACCATGGACCAACTGTCTTCTGGCCCCCGACTATAGCTTTCTCTGCTCTTGGCAATAGACTTACCATATTTATCAAGCAGCTGCCCTTGCACATTCGTCAAAGTTCCATCAGGGTTCAGTCGCCCTCGATTCATAAATTCCCATTGCTTGAACTGTTTGTAGCCGCTGCCGTTACCCTTGTCTCGCTCCTGATAGTGATCTTCCACAATCTCGACAATACTACCAAAGTGCTTTACATCCATCGAGTCCATCACCTCAAAGTGCACCTGCCCAACAACCTGCGATAACAAAGCAAAGAACAAGAGAATCCCTGTCAAAGTAATTTTCATGATTTTTAGTTTAGTGAATCAATGCACCGCAACTATCAAGCTCGTAACTGCAGGACAATCATGCTGTATCACAAGGCAGATGGCTATGGTATTGTAGTAATGATTTGATCTTGTTTTGCAAGTGTTGATTAGCATGTCAGGTAGTCTATGATTGTATCCAAGCGAATAAAGGACAGATGATCTCTCATCTGCCCTGTATTGATTCACTCCTACTTCCAAGTTGCAAAATCGAAGTTGATTTCACCCTTGAAGAGACTTCTGCCTAGAGCTTCACAAGTTTCTTCACTGATCGCAGACCATTGTACTCCAGAAGTACAAGATATACACCCCTAGCTAGCTCAGAAGTCTCGATCTCATGAATATGAATACCAGCCTGTAGCATCTCGGCTGACTTCAATTGCTTTAGTTTGCGACCTTCGACGTTGAAGATACTTAGATGTACTTCGCTGTCCTCTGCTAATTCAATCTCCGCAATACAGAGATTTGGATCCGAGTTACCTAGAAGCTTCAATCTGCCATCATTGAGAACTGCCATCAGCTCTTTCTGCCGAGATTCGTACTGTTCTAAGCTATTGCCTTCAACAGAAGGAAGTTCGTGGCTGCTCAAAAGAGATTCATAATCTTGGGCTATTCTGGAAGATAGTGGCACTACAGCGTTACAAGCATCGATAATCTGGGCACAAAAGACACCTTCAGCATTAGGCTTCAAATTTGCGCCTTGCCCTAACTCAATATAGTTGCTAGCTTGATATACAACTCTTGGAGAGTCAGAGAGCGTAGCAGATGAATTAATATAATCAGCGGCCATAAACACTCTTGACACATCATGCGTATTCACTAAGGTTAGACCGCTTGCAAAGCTGCTAGTATGCAATGGTGCTTCCCAGACACCACGGCCATAGGTTGCTGCATAGATCTTATCAGTGCAATAGTTTATTTCCAGGTCTGTGACTCTCACTTTTGGCAGCTCCGCATTATAAGGAGCCCATTCATCCATTGTATCGTCTTTATAGAACACCCCAAGATCTGTACCTACATAAAGAGCATTTTCAGTCCCGTTTTGATAAGCCAGAGCTCTAGCAGGTACCGAAGGTAAGACAGGTGACCCTGGTATTAATGCTGTAGAAATATCTAACCAATCTAGACCCGCATTATTGGTTTCAAAGATGCGACCTCCGTCGACACCGAGTACCCCTACGGTGGAGATCCAAGCTCTGGTTCGATCCGTAGGATGAAAAACAACCTTTGCGATGTCAGTGCTAAAAGATCTGAAAGACCAAGTCAATCCACGATCGTACGACATGTATAACGCGGCGTAGTTGCTCCAGTTAATTCCCGCAAAAATAACATCGCTGTCATAAGGAGCAACTTCCAGAAAATGCACCGGATGTTCATAGCCTGCAACGTCAACCAGCGGAAAGTCTGCAGTGGCTGCAGTTAGATTCTCCCAAACAATCGTTGTAGCATCAGGATCTTGAATTCTCCAAATATTTCGGTACCCAGCTGTAAGGGACCCATCAGTGGCTGCAAAACAAAAGGGGGTATTCCAGGCACCGACAGGACCGGAAGACAGCTGATCCAAGACATTGGTTTCTGTATTGAGTCGCTTGAAAGATCCGTTTTGGTTTTGAAAAAACAAGTAATCTTCGTTATCAGGGCAAAATTCCGATTCCATTGCATCATCTCCATACAGGTGAGTCCAGCTATCCCATTCACCCGAAGTTCTTTCCATGATGTTGAATCCATTATCTTGCATCCCATAAACAATTCCCCTTTCCTCCGGATTGATAGCTGAGCCAATATTGTAGACCTGTCCTATCTGCAAGCCATAGGACCGATTCTTCCACTCAATGTTAGGGAAAGGGACTCCTCCTGTAGCAGCAGAATTATCGGTTCGAAAGATACCACCGTCACTTGAACAATAGAGATGTCCTCCGATGAAATCAAGGTTATGAATATCAGCATGGGTATATTGTCCAGTTAACAATTCAGGTTCTGTCGATGGTGGGTTTGTATTCCAATGAGAAGTATTCTCCCAGGTTTCGCCTCCATCCATGGATCTCCAACAGTTGATTCCCCCGACATGCACCTCAAGATGGTTTTCTGGATTAACTGCAATCGCAAGGTTTGCCTTGGCTTGAGTACCAGAGGCTACACCGTGTCGACTATAATCCCCAAGATACCATTGAGTAAGGCCTCCATCTAACTCATCCACCCGTTGAAAATTCTGACCCATATCTGTTGACAGATAGACCCCTCCATAAGTTGTCGATAACCCAGCATCCCCTCCACCACAAATGGCATAAACCCAATCAGCCCGAGCAGAAATACCAGTAACAGGGTGCTGCTCAACCACGGCCAACTCAATCCGCGAACATCCTGGCAGAGCTGGCGTAAATGAAGAATTGCCCCAGGTTAAACCACCATCAGTACTATAAATCACTCCATTGGCATTTGAAGCATAAACCGTCTGCCCATTGTCTAATGGTCTAAACTCCAAGTCAAAAAAATCACCTTCCTCAACTGCTTCCAGATTCCATTCACCACCAATAGATCTGTAAAGCCCTGCACTCGTAACTGCAAAGGTGAGGTCACTTCCTGGATGTCTTTTCAAATCACGTCCAAGCACAAGATCACTGACTGAAAAAGTAAGAACATCAGGGTTCCAAGAAGCCCCTCCATCGGAAGAAACATAGACACCTGAACAGCCAGTGTCCCCCCAAGCCCCATCGCCAGTTAGTACATAAATCGTCCTATTGTTAGCTGGTGAATTTGGGTCAATTACAATAGCCGATACTCCTAGTCCATACTCCTGATCCATTAATGGAGTCCAGGATGGAAGTGAACCAGCGACACTCCAATCACTCCCCCCCGTTTCACTCCTCCATAGTCCGTTCGTCGGAGTACCCACGTAAATGATATTCTCATTGTCAGGATCCACTGCTATACAATAGACTCTTCCATTCCCCCCATTGTGTCCCAGAGGGCCGTCTTCATATTTGTCTGCCGCAATATTCACCCAACAGTCGTCAGGCCCTCTAAGCTTAGACTCATCACCCTTTCGCTTTCCAAATAATTCGTTCATTCTTTCCTGAGCATTGATCACAGTTCCATCTTGACTGGTCATTCCACTGTTCAACCACTCCCAAGTCTTAAACTGCTTATAACCACTCCCTTTTCCCTTATCACGATCGCGGTAGTAATCCTCTACGGCATCGACGAGTTGGTTGAAATCCTTCACCTCCATAGTATCCATCACCTCAAAGTGCACTTGACCAAAACTAAGGGTAGTGATTGCACTTGCTACAAGCACAATCATCATCATACATCTACTAATCATAATTTCTTTTTTAGTTCATTTATCACACAACTCAGCTTGGCAATCACCACGGCATAGCCATCTACGAAAGGTGAGTACTAACACTGGCATTAACCTATAGCCCAATTCCCACGAGTCGAGCATTATCAGAATAGAAATGTCCGACCCTAAAAATGCAAGTCTACTAATTGGCACTTAAGACGCCAATGGTAACACCATCATCCTGACAGTGTCATACCAGCTCGTCAGTTGATCTATACACTTGCATTTTCTTTCCAATCCATTACAACAGCAACACTCCAAAACCTTGTCCCCCGCATATCGAACAAGGTAGATATCCCTTGACAATGTCTTGCAAGCGGCTATCAGCAAACATCCTCCTACAACAATATCAATTTCAGTAAAGGACATTTTGCTGAACATTCAATAACTATTTAAATCTTACAATATGAGATTCAATTATTTTATGTACCCTCATCTTGTACTCTTGCTACTTTTTACAATCGATCTTAGTGCTCAAGAACCCCCGACTCCTAATAGTGAACTCTACAAAACGAATTGCGGCATCATTGAACGCATGTCCAATCTAAGTGAGGAAGAAAAAGAAGAGATTTACAACAAGACAGAGCTCTTTTTGGAGGAGCTGCCAGAGATCCGAGACAGAAAGCAAAAACAAGCCGCTAGCCGCAACTCCACCGCCTACACTATCCCTGTAATCGTACATCACATATACGGTTGTGAGGAGGGACCAGAAAACATCAGCAGAGATCGAATAGAAGATGCTATTTCGAAACTAAATGAAGATTTCCAAGGTACTACGGCCGAAAACAATCAATGTGACTGGGATGATTCGGCTTATGGCAGCTTGAGTGTACAGTTTAGACTAGCAGAAAAAGACCCTAACGGAAATCCCACCGATGGAGTCAATAAGGTGAGATCCACCATTGGGTATCATGGATATGGTTCACTACAACAACTAGGAGAATTCGAGCAATGGTGGGAACCCTCCACTCCTGGTGGTGACAACACAAACGTCAATCAATACATGAACCTCTACATCATGCAGTCCCCTGTAAACAACGGCAGCTCTGGCGTTGCCAATTACCCGGAGACCTCTATCATCAACCCCTTGGAAGATCAGGTATGTCTGGCATACTGGGCGACTGCACCAGATGACCCTGACTATGATAGCTATTTCTATGTCTTAGCGCATGAAGTTGGACACTGGTTAGGCCTTAGACATATATGGGGTGATGGCAACAATTGTGCAGACCTGGACAACTTCCGTATAGATGATTTTGACCATGCTTGCACAAGTGATTACTACAACGATTTCAACGATACAACACCCACCCTCGGTAACAGTGGAGTCGATATCTGCGCTGATTCCGGACTCATAACATGCAGCTATCCTGAAGACTGCGATGACTACCTTTATCTAAACACTCAACCGGACATGCTAGAAAATTATATGGATTACTCAGGAAACAACTTCGCCTTTACTCAAGGTCAAGCAACCTATATGGAGGATGTCTTACTTTCGTCTTCAACCTATGATCGCAACTATTTGATCGACGCCGAGAACCTTGCCAAGGCATTTTACGATCCTGCGGGAGACAGCGCACCACCCAGAGCGATTTTCAGTGGTGGAATCATCTCTGAAGACCAAACTAATATCGGATTGGTGACTGAGACGCTTACGGTAACGTTAATCGACACTGAATTTAACACAGCAAACGACTTCTCGATACCATATGGCAATTCTGGGGTAAATCTGAATTTTGATGTCTCAAGTGATAAAAAGTCTGCTCAGGTTTCTATTTCCAGTCTCTTCCCGCAACATGCAACCAATTACGACATTCTTGTTGAGATTCCAGCCTTCCGATTTCTCCCCGGCACTATTCCTTCAATCACGGAGAGACAAAAGAAAATCCGAACGGACTTCATCGCAGAACCTGTGGGAAGGCCAGCCATGGAAGCAATACCCGTCCTCGGAGTAACAACAACCCTTAGTTCGAGTATCTGGGCTGCAAATTCAGTTATTCCAAAATTAGAATCACAAAGATTGGTTGTGGGCATTAACCCTTTCGTAGGGAGCTCTCATGGTTCCGGTTATGTGATCTTTGTCAACAGACACTCACAGCCAATAAACACATGGTCTGAAAACACTGTTCCTTCTTCTGAAGATCCAGAATGGAATGAGCCAAATATAATGAAGCTTTTTTCAATTACTGATTTTGCCCCACCAACGGTAACCGCGGATCTCAACAATAACACACACTCTTGGAACCCGATAGGCTTTGGAGCCACAAAAACCGTCGAGACCTCAGAAAATCCAATTTCAATAGCTCCTGATGTAAGTCAGACTTACATCCCCCAGAGTGATATTCTGTCTATCTTGGACACCGGACAAAATAAGGCCTATGCCTACATCGAAATCCCGGCTTGTGACGGAAACTACCATGGTTGGATCGAGTTTACGCTGAGTGAAAACTCGCTTACGGCTAGTAATCTTATCATCAACTACGAACAAGGTGATCATACGGTAATTCTTCCGGAATCAGAATATTGTGAAGGATACATAGAACAATCAGCAGGAGAAACTTATCATATCTACATAGAACAACTAAACCTCGGAACAATTGCAAATGATCAGAATGATGCTGCCCTTACCGATTGGACAGCAGAAGACACCTATACCTTTGTTAGGCCAGGATACTCATATAATTTAGAGGCATTTAGCACTGATGAAGTGAGTCCATTCCCCTATTGGAGTATGTATGTGGACGTTAATCAAGATGGATATTACAGCGATTCTGGAGTTGAAAAACTATTTTCAGGCTATTCTTTGCAAGATTATATTGGCAGTGTGACAATTCCTGCGACTACCTCGCTTGGTAACACTGCTTTTAGAATCATATGCTCACACTACGATGAAATTGAGCCCTGTGGCGCACAAGAAGGTTACGGAGAAATTGAAGAATACGGATTGAAGGTACTTAGCAGCCCCTGTGTTCCTAACCTTGGCTCTGGTCCGGTCATCTCAGCAGTGAACCTGCAGGAAATTTCAGCCTTCTACTCAGGGCAAGGCAATGGATATTATGACCATATCTCGAACTACAATTGCACTTTGGAAGCCGATCAAAGTTATGAGCTCACTGTTGAATGGAATGGTTCTACTACAAACACCAAATGCATGGTTTGGATTGACAAGAATAACGATGGAGAATTTACTTCGACAGAGTTGATTGCACAACAAGATCTAACTCAGACAGGCAGTCAGATTGTCTCACTACATATCCCAGCACATTTCCCGAATGGAGTCGCAACCTTGCGCGTTTCTGTTCTTCAGGGCAATAATATACCACTTGACTGCAGTACCCAAGTAAATGGAACAGTGATTGACTATGGATTGATCTTAGAAAGTGGCTGTGAAGAAAAGAGCCTACACATCAGTCCCATTACAAGCTCAAACATACATGTATACGACTACATTTATTGCGAGCAAAACGCTGTGATCGATGCTGGAGAAGATGTTCTGATGACCGCTGCGAACTGTATGTATTTCGAACCAGGAACAGAATTTTCTTATGGCTCCACAGTGAATTGCACTATTGAAAACTGTGGGCAGGTGCAGAAACAGAGACAAAGGTCAAATACCCAGGAATTTCTTGCCGACCTATCAGTGTACCCGAATCCCTTTGAGGAACAATTTCATCTGCAATTCACAACGGCAATTTCAGGTAAGACCTCAATAAACCTTCATGATATTCAGGGAAGGATTGTTAAATCAATTGCTCGATCGCTTGAATTAGAATCAGGAGATCATAAATTTGATGTGAGCACGGGAGATTTACCTCCCGGAATGTACCTGATCAATGTGCAGCATGAGAACTATTCCACGACAACGAGAATTGTAAAGACCCGCTAAAAAGAATATTCTGATTGCAAAGATCATAGCAGAGGGAAACTAATCGGTTTCCCTCTCTTTCTCAACTCTTTCCCCTCAAACTCTTATCTTGCAAAAACACAGCTAGCAGAAAAGAGTGAAAACCAACCCAAACATCTGGCCCCAAATCCAAAAAGGCAACCAAAAAGCCTTCGAACAGCTCTTCCTGCAACTCTACGAACCACTCATCATTTTCGCCGCCAAATACCACAATGACTACGAAGATCAACGCGAAGTCGTCCAAGAAGTATTTGCCGACCTATGGTGCAAACGAGAGCAAACCCACATACAAAGCAGCCTAAAAGCCTACCTCTACCGGGCCGTCAGAAACAAGTGTCTCAACAATATCAAACACCTGCAGGTAAGAGCAAATCATGCCGCTGAAGTCATCCACACCTCCCCCATTGGCAAGTCCAATGAAGAATTGGAAGCAAAAGAGCTGCAAGCAAAGATTCAGGAGACATTAGACGGCATGCCTGAACGTACACAGGAGGTATTCAGACTCAGCAGAGAGCAAGGGCTCAAATACAAAGAAATAGCTGAGCTGTTGGAAATCACTGTCAAAGGAGTGGAGTTTCAAATGGGCAAAGCACTTAAGACTCTACGGCTCGAACTCAGCGAGTATTTGCCTGTCTTGATACTGTATATGTATAGTGCCCTTTGACCAATGATTTACCAATAGGGCGAATAAAACTCCGTACCAAATGGCAATCGCATTGGATTGAAAGTTCCTGAACTTTCTCTACTGCACGTGTCTGATAACAAAAAA
>JAHDEE010000189.1:8382-12563 GCA_020629005.1 Chitinophagales bacterium | reverse complement strand
AGCCAACAAGGATGCTGTCAAAAAATGCCTCGTCTAAATCATTTCTAGCGGCGTCTAAATCAGACACTTATTGATTCACAATCCCTAAGTTGGTTATGGCCTCTGGTTTTCTTTGCCCAGAATGAAACGATTGCGTCTTCGTTTCTTATAGTGTAAATGACGTCTATATAAGGCTAAGATGCACTACCCCTAGGGGTAGTTTTTGCCTTTGTTAGGAGAACTACCCCTAGGGGTAGGGTACTTTTTGTCGCGGATAGCGCGTATTTCCTGGGCGATTTCTTGCTTTTTAGCGAAAGGCTATTCTGCGATTGCTCAGATATTTGCGCCAATGTTGTACGGAATATTGCAGAATCAAAAGCAAGTTCCTAAGGATTTATTGATGCCATACACATCGTGATCGATGTATGGACAGGCCGTTGTTAGATGTTTTGCATTTTCGGAGAGATCGTCTGCCGTTTCAATCGCTGTCGCGATTGCTCGTAAAGGTGGTGGGTATTGTTATATACTTTGTCCCAAGGCACAAGCCTGCAATTCTAAATTCTAATTCTTGGATTCTATCGTATATGGGTGTCCAAGAAAGAGATTTCGGCTAAGTCGCAAGGGCAGAAGAGCGGGCGAGCAGATGTTTGCAGTCTTGAATAAAGCGCTATCTTTGAAAATTACCTAGTGCTGCGTAAACAAAGTTCGTGACACCTTTTAGGAGCTTATCTTTTTGTCAGACGAGGCGCGAGGATGGAGCATAGCCTTAGCTACGCGACTGACGAGCAACGAAGTATGACAGAAATAGAAGCCCTTAAAGGTGGTGCGAATTTCGTTTGCGTAGCACTAGTTGGGCGACAGGCCCTGGGCATAGAGCAGAAAATCTTTTCGGTTTCGCAGATCCAGGGTTTGGTAGATGTTTTTGGTGTGATACTTGACCGTATTTTCCGAGATAAACAACTGTTCAGATATTTCGCGGTTTGTTTTTCCTTCTAAGATCATTCGAGCGATTTCTGATTGCCTCTTGGTCAGTTGTTCGATAGGGAGACCTTTAGGATGTTTGTTGTGATCGCTAGTACCGTTTACCTGCTGTTTTTCTGGCTGTTTTGAAGCTGTGACTGTTGTGGTAGCTTTGGTTTGGATTTCGGACTGCTGCGAATTTGATTTTATTGCTTCGGCCATTTCCTGGTTGATTCTGAGGGACTCCTTTTCTCGAAGCTTGATTCTTCCTAGTGATTGAAGCAAACGCAGGATGATGACCAGCAGTGTGCCAGCGACCGCAAGCCCAATGATGAAATAGAATCGAAGTTTCACTGTTTGATTTTCCGTTGCAAGTTTTGCCTGTGCTTTGGCATGCATATTTGCCTGATCACGAAGCACTTGCCGGTGCTGTTTGGCTGCATACTCCTCTCTTAGTCGAAACTTCTCCTTTCGGATTTCCGCCGCTTCTTCCAACAACCCGATCTTATCATAGGTCTGGACTAGCATTTCATGGGCATACAGCTTGTATTTTAAAATTCCACAGGAATCGGAAATCGCGTTGGAATATTCGAATGTTGGCACTAGTTCTGAAACTCGACCCATCGCTCCAAATAGCATCAACTTCTTTCCAAGTATCATAGGAAGATTGCAGGGGTCATTTTCGCGCTTGATGCTTTCGGCACGGTTGTACTTTGATTCTGCCTTATAATAGCTTTCATCAAGATAGAATAGAAATCCCTCTTGCATGGTGATATTGGACTCAGCTTCCGAGCCAAGAATCCGCCTGTCTTCAGAAGAAAATGAATCCATCATTTTCCTGGCAGTGTCATAATACTGGGTGTCAAATTCGATCAGCGATAGTTCGTACCTGATTTGCAAATCCGCTAAGGTAGGGTTCTGTGACCGTTTCGCAAGTCTGGCAGCGTCTTCCAGGGCTTCACGCGATAGGTAGTAATCAAAAACACGCTTGTAAGTGTGTGCCAGTGTTATGTATGCCAGATATATTTCACTATGGCCATTATTTTCCCTTATGAATTTCAATATCTCAGATTGTGCATCTTCGTATTGGAATTCATTAGCTAATCTATGTACAGAGTCCCTCAAGGCATCTGTAGATTGGCCATAGAGGGGACAAGCAGCCAAACCACATATGAGTAGTAGGGCGGTAGTTATTTTTGCTATCATAACAAAACATTTGAAGCAGCAAAATGCCTGGTTATGACCTTATAGTAGCGCATATATAAGGCTCCATAAAAAGATTGGTTATCTCTGGAGGTGAATACGACCAGCACGAAGTTGGTAGCTTCGTATTGGCCGTAGGCGCATTCCAAGCTAACAATAATCGCACACAAAAGCGCATCAAAATGTTCTATAGTTTAGACTCATGTTGAGTTTGGTAGTCGGATATTAGTCAAATTGGGATGTATTTGTATTTAAAAATCCTTTGTGAAAAGCCTTCTATAAAATAGATAAATTATAAATGGTAGTTTTTCAGCGTGAAGTCGGTTAAGCTTCAAAAAATAGACTGTCTCGTGGGCTGTTTGGGAGATTATGCCACTATTGTATATAATCCGACTTTCTGCGAGTTGGGATAGCAGGTGCAGTAGCTTGTGAGTGTTGTTATGAGATGTTGAAAACTGATAAAGTACCCGTGACTTTGGTCGCTTCTATTATGTCCCAGGAAGGACATAATCAGGGGCTGAATAATGTTAGTTGCAAAGTACCTTGTCGACTGATGGGAGAATCAAAGGCAATAAAGCAAAGACCAAACGTGGAAGGTCAATGTTTTGTCGGCAAAAAGAACTGGGGCAGGTAAGACCAAATTAGCCTTACAAGCCCCAGAACTGATACGTTGTGTTCCGATGGTTATCGGGTATGTGTCGCTGGTTGCATTCAGGTGCTCTTAGACTCCATAGACCGAATCCTTCAGAACTGAGCTTGTTCAAGCTACTTACTCATCAGTACAATTCTTCCATGATGGATTGCCCGCTCTTCTGCAGATTTGAACTGTAACTGATAGAAATAGACCCCAACTGGTAGCTCTTCGTGCTCAAAACGAATCTCGTAGCGTGTGTTCCCTTCCACCATGGAATCAAATAGCACGGCTACTTGTTGTCCTGTCATATTGTATATGCTGAGGGTCGCAGCTGCCGGAGCATTGATCATAAAGACTATGTTTCCGGGAGTGTCTGACACGGGATTTGGGTAAAACCTGTGATTTACAAAGAATTGAACGTCCTGTATTAATAACTCTTCCTCTACTCTGGCATCTTTTGGGTTAGTTGAACTGCAAGGGTCTTCTACCAGGCATTCATGCCAATACTCATTGATATCGCTTATTGTACTGCTGGCCAGCCCTGCAAGCGACTTTGCATATGAGTCTTTTGCAGTGCCATAATGACCTCCAAGTACTGCATTGGCGAAGTCAAGCAATCCTTGCACGGTAGCTGGATATCCATAGGTGGCAAAACTGAGATCGGTGTCCATACAACTAGTGGCAAGGTCATAGTTGGCCAAGTCGTTGCCGAAATGCGCGCTATACCACAAATTGAGCTGCAATGCTATGGTGTTTGTGGCTAGATTGTTCTTGATTCTTCCCATGTTGTCTTGAGGGTTCTTATTGCCTGGTCCAGTATCACAGCCGTTTGCCGGGCTGGCCGTATATTGACCATTTGACAAGGCTTTTGGGCCACCTGCACTAGGCAGCAGTGTAATCACACATTCGGCAGACTGTACTTCGATTGAGTTTCCTCCGCTGCCAATCACTACGGGACCATTGGTGCTCATCAGGGCACTGATGATTTCCGTGGTAGTTGCAATTCCTTCTTCATCAGCCCAAGGGTACTTTCCGCCAGCATTGCCCCAGCCTCCTTGGGTGAGTGTGCAAAATTGCTCACAGCTGCCACTATAGGTGATACTGCATATTGAATAATTTCCGCATTCATCACTTATCTTTACACTAAAGACTCTGGAAAAGGTCCCACTTTCGCATTGAGAAAATCCAGTATCTCCGACTAGCTCTCCATTAAGCGCTCCGGGGCAGTTATCTGTACTTGCTGCTACAACCAAATTGATGAGGTCACTAGGGCAAGGTGTATCTTCGATGCAGGTTAGGGAATGGTCATCCAAATCTGGACAAGTCGGTGCTTCGTTGTCAACAAGTCGAGTGACCGTAACCGAAGCCGCGCTTGCATTGTCGCAATCGTCAGTGATGGTGAGGG
>JAHDEE010000189.1:0-8282 GCA_020629005.1 Chitinophagales bacterium | reverse complement strand
CGGCAGTCGTTCCGCTGGTTTGTCCATCAACACCGCAGTCGTCTGTCCAGTCGAACTCTATGTCGGGCCAAGCCTCATTGCAAAGTGCCAAGTCCCTGTCTAGAATCTGTTCAATTACAGGAGCAAGTTCATCGTCAATCGTGATTGTTTGTATACAGTTATCGGTGCTGCCCTGGTCGTCAGTGGCTGTCCAGGTCCGAGTTATTGTTTCCGGACATGTTAAACTATCAGATTGGTCTTGCCAGGTCAGGACCACGTCTCCACATCCATAGCTGCTTGTTGCGGATCCGGTATCATCTGGGGAAAGTGAGTCCAGACAGTAAAGATTCAAATCTGCCGGGCATGATATCTCTGGCGGGCTACAGACGATCTCACATTCCTTGCTTTTGAAGTTGATTGTGCCTTCTCCAGTTTCATCATAGATCAATGCAATGTAATACAGGTTATATTCTGCAGTTGCAGCAGTGTTGGTAACCAAGGTCCATTGATTGTCCGGTTGACATACTTGTACAAGTGTTAAGTCGCCGGGACCTGGGTAGCAGCCACCGTTCTGATTTTGAAATTGAGCAAATGGGTCATTGATGGGATCGAATGTCCATCCAGATAACCAGTAAATTGCCCATGCGTCAAGGGGACCTGCAACACCTTGCACCGGGTCAATTTGGTTTACGAAGTCTTTTGTCATAAATCTAATCCACTGTACGTTGTGGCCTGTGACATAGCATTCGGGATCAAGTGCAGATAGTAATTGGTCTAGTTCTCCTCCAGGTTGGGGTATAGAAGTCAGGGAGCCATCAGCCCCACATCCATCTGTATCAGCAGAGGGTGTGCATGCAATGAAGCCATTGTCTACTGCATCGCTGTTAGAGCAATAGAGCTTTGACTTGCATATTTCGGGACCAAAGCTAAGGCTTAGATCGCCTCCGCATGGGAGATTTTCACAATTGGTTTGGGCGTTAGCAGAGATACTGGCGAGTAGTAAGAGTGCCAGAATGCAGCTGCTGAATTTGTAATTCAATAAGTTTTTCATGTTAAGGGATTTATTGTGGTTAGAGAACAGTTTGTAGTTGACATATTTCCCCTGTTGGGATGGCAGAACATTCCTCAGGGGATAAGCATTTCCCTAACTATCTTCCTTCTTGCTCGATCAGTCAAAGAATTGAGCAAGGATGGACTCCCAAGAATTAGTGAATGGGCGAATATGGAGGGCCATAGCGCCAGCATGAAAGTTGGTATAAGCAAAGAGTAAAAGTTCAGACGAGAGGCGAAAGATTCCCAATTGGGCGTTGGGCGCTGGGTTTTTCCGGCTTGTAGTATGGAGACTGCAACTCACACGTGCATCCTGCTATGTGAACTGAGGACTAAAGTAGAGCTGCTGACCTCTGTCTGTGGCGAATCTAAATTAAATATAATTGAGAGTCAAGAATAATTTAAAGATTTTACTTTTTTGTGGTCATTACTTATGTCATGCACCACCAGGCAGTTATTGTAGACGATTGAGGGATTATTCTTCGATTTTGAATCTTGAAGGAACTGAATGCTGACTTAGGGATGGAGAGTCAATAACTGTCCGTTTTGACTTGCTGGAAATGATTTAGCCTTCGTTATTTTTCTCCATCAGCCAACTCAAGGATGCTGTCAAAAAATGCCTCGTCTAAATCACTTCTAGCGGCGTCAAAATCGGACAGTTATTGATTCCCACTCCCTTAATCGCGAGTACATTCGATGTGATCACTTCTTTGCACTTCGGTGAGAATGCAGACCTATTGAAATCAATGCTAGCCTTGCAACAGGTATTCTCAAATAGTCAGGATTTCATTTTTCTACGGAGAAGATGGGTGCAAAATAGCCGCGATCGCAACGGCTATGAGTAGCGCTGCAGCCGTGGCGGAAGCTCAGCCATGGTGGCTCCGCGATAGCGGAGACGCCAGGGCTGAAGCTGAAGCAGGCTGCAGTGCTGCGAATAATAGTGGAGAGCGCGACGGGTGTTTCCTGAGTGGAAGTCGTTTCGCTCCAAATCTTTGACTTGCTTTTAAACTAGATGATCGGTTACATCGAATTCCTTGCCTTGTGGATTCAGATCATCGTAGAAGTTGGCAAAAGCTACTGCGCTATAGGGCATGAGCCAGAGGAAACCGATTCCGAAGGTAAGCAGGCAGAGTAGTGCCCAGCCGAACATGCGCATGCAAAGTCCGAAGTATCGCATTTTATGTCCTTGCATCATTTCTTTGCTTTTCTTTAGTGCGTCCATGACCTTGAGGTCTGGCTCGTCGGCCAACAAATAGAATGCCTGGGAGTAGTTTATTCCGGCAATGATGCCTGGAATGATTAGCAATAAAGTCCAGAGGAAGATGAAGATGTTGCGGACGATGTAGAGCGGGCAGCTCTGTTCAAATTTTTTCCAGCCGTCGAAGACTTGCTCAAAACGAGCTTGCTCTCCTCGTGCGTAGGCCAGGCTGAAATAAGAAACGCCGAGCGCAAAGGGTCCGCCGACGATCATGCCTGCAAATGGAATGAATGCACCTGCCGCTGTTGCGATCGCAGAGGCTGCAACGGTTCCACCCATTGCCAGTCCCCAACCTCCTCTTAAGTCGTCTACAGTCTTTGTAGTAATCAAGCTATTTTCTGTTGCCATAAGTAGTTTTGTTTGAATACCAATATAAGACGCTTTTTTGGAAATTGGTTCCAAAGATAATACAAGTTAGCGGGCAGAAGTGTGTTTTGAGATTGCTATTTTACTATCACAAGTCGATGATTTTCAGACTGGTAGGAGTCGCTGGAAAAAACCGAAACTGTATAGATGCCTTTTGGGATTTCAGACAGGGCTATGGTACTATTGCTGGTTTTCAAAGCCTGCTGGAGCACGATTTGTCCTTGTGTATTAATCAATTGCAGAACTGCGGGGAGATACCTGTCAGGCAGACTGATATGGCAATAGTGGCTTGTTGGGTTAGGCGATACCTTCATTCCGCAATCCGATCATGATCCAGGTGGAGGGGATGCCTCCTTGGGTGTAAGTGCCGATCAAGTCTGTCATTCCATCGGCATCGTAGTCGCCCGGAATGATAGAGGAAAAGTTGTAGCTCTTTTCATAAACATGGAATTGCACTAGTTCTCCTTCTTCGCCTCTTTCCCACCAACCGGTGTTTGTGGCAAGATCAATGTCATTGTCCCCGTCCAGATCGGCAGTACAAAGTATTAGGTCATTGTATCCACTGAAGGTCAATATGGTGCTGCTTTCAAATTCTTGAGCGTTGAGCTTTCCGACGAACAAGAATATGAACAGAATTGCCAATTTATGCATGTTAGATGATTTTGATGTATGGTCGGAGGCTTGTAAGCGGAAAGCTTTCTGCTATTTTGTGATTTTACCAGTTTGGGCCCTTTCTACTGGGACGAACTGGTCTGCTGTTTTACGAAAGTAGGCAAGATTTTTTGTTTAAAGTTTCGGAGTTCAGTAGCCTCGCTGAATGGAAGCGCGGTGGGCAGACGGTGCAGAATAGCCCTGGGCAAAGTGGTATGCAGTGCCGCCCTGCTGTGGTGAATGCCAGCCAATGCTAGCTCGACGATAGGAGAGATGGCAGTGGCTGAGCATGAACAAGCAGGGCGGTGCTGCATAAGAGCGGAGCACAGGCAAGCCGCTTGCGCGCCGGAATTGGATTCGCTCCTGATAAAAGTCAAGCTTGTGTTGTTGTAGTTCGCAGAAATTTACCTGCAATTGGTCGAATTGCTAATGAGTTATTGCTCCTAATGGCTACATTGACGACGTTACCTGTCTGCTTCTCGAATGGATTGCTCGGTTCGATCAGCGGTATTTCTGATGAGCAATGTGCAGATTTTGAATGAAATGGATTTCCTGAACTATCTTAACTCGCCATTTGGCTATGCCGCCGTAGCACTCCTGGTTCTTGGATTGCAATGTTTGTACGAAGCAGTGCTGAATACAGTTGCAGAGGCCCCTGTAGGTTATGTAATCTTTGTTGCTTCGTTTCTTGCTGCGATCGTCTTGTTTGCGGCATCCTGGCTTACCTTGGTTTATCTGCCGTGGAGCAGTTTGACGATTAAGCTGCTGCAAGGTATATCACTGGTTGTCTTGATTGGCGGCTATGTGTTATGGCGAAGTCTCAGTAATCCCAGATCCCAAAGCTGAAAGCTGAAAGCAAGATAGGCTTCGCATTCGAGCTTTGTTGTCAGTAATGACAAAAGGCCCGATACACTTTAAGGTATCGAGCCTTTGCCTCGGCATGAGATTACTACACAGTTCAAATAAAATGTAGCGATTGAGCGACCAACACAATATCTTTTGGTTTCTTATATCAATGTTGAACGATCACCCTTCCTCCGTTCGTCTCTCCAGAGGCGGATTTGAGCAAGTATATATAAGCTCCCGCTGGCCATTTCGAAATGTCGATACTGATCGATTTTTCGATAGACCATTTACCTACAAGCCGCCCTGCCTGATTGTAAATTGAGAGCGACTCTGCCTCATCCCAGTTGCTGTCAAAGTGTAGCACTCCAGAAGCTGGATTTGGGTAGGCTAACAGTTGGTTTTGCGATTCCTCCATCAGATCTTCTCCTTGCTTCCAGTTGGGACCTATGGCTCCACATGGGTTGTTGACAAGCATGTTGCCACAGGTGTTGATTACACCGGTGCTTACATTTACTGGTGCAGTATCGTAGTACTCAAAAAGCAGCGTTCCTGAAGCGACATTGTTGTAGATGTCTATGGTAGAGTTGACAGCTGGACTAAAGCTGTTTGAAGCAGCTTGACCCAGTGCGCAGTTGCCATGTGGAGCCAAGATGCCAGTTTCTGTACTGCCCATGAGGTTGTAAGAGGCAAGATACAAGGCGATTTCATATTCTGTAAACTCGTTGCAGGTGATGTTGACGAGGCTGTTGTCGCCTCTGGCTCGAATTGCAATTGGGCAGTCTTCAATAATGTTCCTTCTGATCTGAATTGACTGGGCTCCTCCATCATTGCTGAGCAGGTGAACACCATACTTGTTCATGCGAATCTGATTCCGGAAGATGCGCGAATCTGGTAGGCAGTCTTTGAGTGTAATGCCAGTTCCCGTGAGTTGCTGGGAGAATGGATTGATGTGATTGTTGATGATTTGCATGCGATCTTCCTCGCACCAGATGCTTTGGTCGCAGTCGCTAAATTGGCTGGTTCTGATATTCGATTTAGGTTCCAAAGCGGGATCACAATCTGTTTTTATACCAAATGCATTTCCTCTGAAACCGCAAGTGACAGCATTTAGATAACGGGTATCATTTGCTTGAATGCCAAAGTCGAGATCTGTGAAACCACATCGTACAACTCTCAGTGAGTTTAGTTCATTGCTATACACTCCGATATGATGCTGACAACTGCTCAGCGGATAGAACAATGGACCACTGATGCTAAAATTGCTGCCGTAAACACTGGCGAAGGACTTCCCGTATGCAGCATTGATGCCAATGAGGCAGTTGTAGAAGTGATTGCCTGAATAGGTGTCAATAGATCCACCACTGCTTGCTACTGCGGAGGCTGAGAAGAGATCTGGCAAGAGTATATCAAGGAAGTCATCCTGTGTTACCGCAGTAGAAAGGCTGGCCAGGGTGGCGAAAGGATCGATCTTGAAGTAGTGCGTGCTGATGCCTGCAATAGCATTGCTTATCTCGCAATTGTCGATTTGCAGCCTTGCACCTTTTTTCTCGGGATGTCCCATCACTACGATGCCTTGCCACATAGCTTTGCAAACGCCATCAAAAGAGCAGTTTCTGAACGTCACTTCAGCTTCAGGCTCTATAACTAGTCTTCCTTCCGGACCAAATACAAAATCCTGACCAGATAAGGCTATGTTGGACCCAGCTGCAATGCGGATTTCTGCATTGACAGTAATTGGGTTGATGCCAAGACCGATGAAATCGCTACTGCTGTAAAAGGTCTTATTTTGCTCTAGAAAGAATTGCTGTTGATCCAAACAGCAGAGGGTGCCATTGTTTGATACGGTGTAGTAGACTGCTTCCTGGGCGATGCATGGATCGATCCATCCCACCTGATTGTCGATATTGAATTCCTGGGTTAAACGGTAAACAATCGGAGTACTGGTCGGCTCGACAGTCAGGGGTGACTCATGACTGATTGGGTTAGGGTTAAAGGTTTGGCCTCCATCTAAGGAGAAATGCCAGGAATATTCGAAATAATCACTGCAGGAAAGGTGAGGCCCGATTTCAAATTTTTCGTCTTTGCAGTGGATTTCCTCGTCTGGTATTCCATACAATTCATCTTTCACGAGATCGATTCGATCTAGTAGTGTCACTCCGTTGTCTGAAGTGGTCGAAACGAAAAGGGCATTGCTACTAGTCGGATTTTCCACCTCCATGCATGTTACTGACTGATAGCATTCGTTGATCGGTATGACCGCCTCGATCGAAGCTGAGTGAGAAGCAGTATTGTAAACTTCCTCCGAACAGAGCGGTGCTCCAGTACAGTGCTCGATCAGGAAGTTGGAGTGGTTAAAGTGGAAGTCGAGCTTGACATTGGAGGGGGTGCCTGCAGGATACAGATCCCCTCTCAAAGTCCAGAGATATTTGGCGGACAACACATAACGATGCCCAGTTTCTAAAGGCTCTTCTAGCTTTGTCCAAATCTGTTCAAGATTGTGACAAAGCACGACATTATCTGCATCGCAAGGATTGTCGGAACTTCCTTCGAGTGTTGGGTTTAGTGGATCGGTAGGTTGAGAACTAAATACGTTGAAATAGTCTGGAGAAATATCGGCTGCATACCAGCCGGGAGATTCTACCTCATTGTGCTTAAACACATCCAGGATATTGCTGAAGGGACTGTTGTTTTCAAAGACAAAATCTGGATTACAAATTAGGTTGCAATCGTCATTGGAGCTGCAATCAGTGAAGCTACAATCAAAATTATATACGTATATATTCGCTCTGTTGCTGTCTTGACAAACGGCTGCAGTATCAAGGCCTCCAAGGTAAGAGATGATTAAATATCCTGCCGTTGTGCCACCAAAAACCTCAAGATTGATCAAATGTCCATTTGCATCCTGGGTTACCGTAAAATAGGCGTCTTCGTTGATGGTTTGTATATGCCCATCAAATTCCATGAACAGCGATTCTGCATAAATAAACTGGACGTTTTGATCATTCTCCAGCAATTCTTGCGCAGTAATTACCAGCGATTGGCAATGAGGAATTTGAAAGAGTCCATCACATTTATCATCAGCAGCTACGACCCGCAATTGTCCGCAGCGATAGTCTGAATCTGAGACGATATGATAATCAGAGGAATAGTCACTGCCAATCACATTGGTACTGCTTCCAAAATTGCCGCTGATCTCATAGCCCCAATCGCAAAGCATTCTCGCTTCATAGGATTGTACCTTTCGCTTATCTCCAGAATAGTCTGTAAATAAGCCCGAATCAGGTAATCCTGTTGCCGGCCAACAGTCTTCACTAAAGTGGCTGATGGCATTTGCGATCCCGGTATTTTCATTATTGACTGGCAAAGGATTAGGAAAATGATCACTCAGGTAAACGAGTCGGCCGCAATCGGGCACCATTGGGTTTCCGATTACATTAATGGCTGTTATGTCGTATTCATATTCGCTATCGTCAGAACAGCCAATGCTTGATGTTGATTGGAGAACGGGATTTAGATTGCCACTAAAGTCCTGGTAGTACAGGTGACAGTCGTAATCGGAATATTTTTGATAAGGGTAATAAGATTCCCCATAGAGAATACTGCCTCCTGTATTGTGGAAGATCAAGCTCGTCATGCCAAACAAGTGCAGATATTCATGAAGCATCACAGTATAAAAGTCTACTGATCCGCTTGCAGAAGGGACGTTGAGATCGAAATGCCAATTCAATGCTTCGTTGATTGCAATGCTACCATGATAGAAATTCACGAAATCCGAAACAGATCCGGTAGGTCTCGTCTGCAGAATTGGGGTGTCGTACGGGTCCTGTCCAGTGTTTAGCACCTGCCAGATTGCAGACTGCACTTTTTCTCCAAAATCAGCATCACCAAAGTTTACAAAGATTGGCGATATACTTGCAGCTGCCGTAGATCCTGAATTTGTATTGTGAACACGGAGGTAGATTGTGGGCTTCTGACAAGGATTACAAGATAGACTTTGGTCAATCTGCCTGGCCACTATCAGTTCGGAAAAGTCCGTGGCTATCTGACAAAGATAATCCCCGAATACCATCAAGTCACTGTCGGTAAAGTCAAAAACGACATTGAAATAATTGCCGTTGCAGACATAATCACC
>JAHDEE010000451.1 GCA_020629005.1 Chitinophagales bacterium | reverse complement strand
ACGCCGGGCGAAGAAGAAGTATTGGAAAGACACAGCTACTATCCATTCGGAATGCCAATGGACATGCCGGTCAACATCGACAATCAGACCACCGCTAATCCCTATGGATACAATGGCAAAGAACTGAATGAAGAACTAGGATTGAATTGGAGTTCGTATGGGTTTAGAGAGTATGATGCTGCGATCGGACGGTTCCCTTCAGTTGACCCACTTGCAGACAAAATGCCGAGTTGGTCACCCAGTTCATACTCCTTCAATAATCCGGTGCTGTTCATCGATCCAGATGGTAGAATGCCTATTGGATCTGGAGACCCTCCCGAGCCACTACGCAAGCTTGGAAAAGCAGTTGCGTATTTCGTCAATGACTTTACCCCTGCCGCCGCAAAGAAGACTGTCGAAACTTTCAATGAAGCCAGAAAAACGAAAGCTGGCCAATATGTGGAGGGAATGGTAAATAAAACCGCAGCTGCCTTTGTCGATGTAAGCACATCGGTCGCTTTTCCAATCATAAATCAAGCAGGGGTGGTCATCAAGGAAGGTGTCCATGAAGGACCAGCCTATGACGATAACAATAACGTTCTTCCAACCGCCTATACACTAGATAAGGACTGGAACTTCATACCCCAAGAATCCATGGATAATATGAGTACAAGTGAAGGAGAAAAAAGAGGTAAGGAGTTAATGGTAAGTACAGTTAAGGTTGTCACTACAGTCATTCCAGGGCCGAAAGAGACAATGGCTCTAAAGGCAGCAACAATGGGCACCAAAAGTCTCATCAACAAAGGTGCTGAAGAGGCACTCAAAGTAGAAGATTGCCCAGACTCATGCGGTGACAACAAATAGTTGAAGATAGCTTCAATCGCGTGCTGATTGTCATGTCAAGTGAGCACTTACCATCACTTATGAGGGCCACTGAGTAGCTCAGGAAAGCCCAATTTCTATCATGCACATCTCTTCACCATGGGGAAGATCTGCTCTAAACAGATCTTCCCTTTCTCTTTTCTTCTTCATCAAACCAATTGAAACTAGTAGCTTGCGCTAAATACCGATTTTGACCCAATGCTAAACACAAAAAGAAAGATCCTCTCTTCCCTTAAGAAGATCTGCCAAAAGCACAAGCTCCAACTCCAATCCCATTCCGGCGACTGGATTATCCAAGTAGAAAAAGACGGTCAGCGCCGCTTTATCTACGGATACAATTTCGACCTCAATCCCTCCGGCACGCTGCTCATAGCCAATGACAAAGCAGCCACCTATCAGGTCTTGGATCAAGCCGGCATCCCCGCCGTGCCTCATCTTCTCTTCCTGAAGCCAGAGCTGTTCTCCTATATAGGTGCCTCTGGCAATTGGCCCGCAGTGCTGAAGCTTGTAGAAAAAATGAACTTTCCCCTGGTCGTCAAAAGCAACCAAGGCACAGGTGGAAAACAAATCTACTTCGTCAATAATCAACAAGAATTAGAGCAGGCTTTTCAAGAGTTATTTGTGGACAATCGCGGTTTGGCGATCAGTCCTTATGTAGCCATCAAAGATGAGCTGCGCTTTGTCATTTTGAAGGACGAAGTACTGCTCTCCTATCGAAAAAACACCCCTGTACTAATTGGCGATGGCCGTTCCACATTCATCGAGCTGCTGCAGTCATTGCTAAAAGTGCGCAAGGCTCGATTGAAAGCTGCTGACATCGCCAGGATCCCCTACTTCTTTGACAAGGTACTTGACAAGGGAGAAATTGTGCCGCTACATCAATTGCACAATCTTGGCAAGGGTGCAAATCCAGAATTAATCAAGAACGAAAAAGCTGAACTGCTTGCACGAAAAGCGGCCGAAGCTATTGGTCTGCAGTTTGGCTCCGTCGATCTCCTACTCGATACTCAAGGTAACTTGTCTGTCTTGGAAATCAATGCGGGTGTGATGATGGAGGCGCTCAGTGAGCGATTGCAAGGCGGTAGTGATCTGGCATTTGAGATTTACGAGAAAGCTGTTTTGGCGATGTTCGACTAATC
>JAHDEE010000188.1 GCA_020629005.1 Chitinophagales bacterium | reverse complement strand
CCCTTGTTTTCGGATCTCCATACTCGATTGCCCAGGCAAACGTACACAATGTTTTCGTCTAGAGGATTTGTTTCAATTGAGCGCAAGTTGCCCCCGCCCAGAGAGGAATTTAAGTTGATCCAAACTGGCTCTTCAGCGTAGATGTTGTCACAACGATAGAATCTTTTCCCGCCGGTAAAGGTATAGCCAGAGGCATAGGCGATTGCTGGATTAGCGGAGCATTGTTCGAAAGCCACGATTTCATCTCCCCATTCTACTTCAGGACTGATGTCTTCCCAGATTAGCTGATCCTGATGCTCTCGAATGTTCTTACACCTCCAAAAGGTTTCCAGTCCCGAGTACATAATATTGGGATCCTGATTGTCAAGATGATAAGGAGAAACCCATGGTCCTTCTTGCGCCGGACCAATGTTGTATTGCCAAGTTGCCCCACCGTTGCTTGATCTGTAAAGAAAGCCATACTGCGAAGTTGTGTACATGATTTGTGGATCTTGCCAGTCGAAGATGCAATTCATTCCATCACCTCCTGTGACCGGCAGCCATTCGATGCCATTGTATACTTTAGTTCCGCAGTCTTGATATCCTTGTAACATCCTCCTAAATTCGGTTGGATGTGTGGCGATCTTGTACATCATGCCTATTCCCAGACCATCGGAAATATTGGTCCAATTGTTTCCTAAATCCTCAGAGATGGAGATTCCGCCATCATCGCAGAAGATTAGTCTGCCATGTGGGTCGAAGCGAAACTCATGATTGTCTACATGCGTTCCCAATACTTTATTCCAAGTCAAACCACCATCTTTACTGATATGAGACTCATTATCACCAACAATCAATACATTCTCATCACTTGGTGAAACCACTATTGTACTGTTATAGAAGTTGTGGTTGGTTAGTATATCAGATTCTTCAGAATCCTCGAATACCAATTCGAAATTCTCGGCTGTGTCTAGTGATTTATAGAGTCCCTGTTGCGCAACTACATAGACAAGGTCAGGGCTTGCATCTGTAACGCCAACCGTACAACGACCTGTTGAAGGCAATCCATTGGATATCTCGTTCCATTCTTCCCCTCCATCCAAAGACCGATGTAACCTACCGATGGAACTGACAAAACTGGTTGCATAAAGGATATCTGGATCTGTCGGATGCATGTCGATATCGCGAAACATTCCCTGGCTTTGATTTGTCCAATTCTGTCCGCCGTCAACTGTTTTTTTGATACCTGACAAGGTTGCGGCTATAATAATCTCGCTGTTTTCAGGATGCATAACCAATCTTGATACCGTTACTTGCCCCAGACCTTCGTTGATGAATTCCCAGTTTTCGCCGGCATCTGTAGATTTTAGCATTCCAATTCCATCGCTGTCGTTGGCATCTCGATCGCCGGTGCCTGCATAGATGATGTTTGGGTTTGAATGATCGAACAACAGTGCTGATACTCCAAATTCAGGATATTCATCAAAAGGGTTGATCCAGCTTTCGCCACCGTCACGTGTCATCCAGAGTCCAGCTGCCGGTGCCCCTACAAGAATATGGTCAGGATCTAGGGGATTTACAGCAACCGCATTCAATCTTCCCAAACCGGTATAGTAATCTCCGTAAGGGCTTTGAGGCCCCATTTCAGTCCAATTCCCAAATACAGTGCGGGAATGCTGTTTCTCCAATTCCTTTTTGAGGTGATTTGGTATAGGCAAGACACCGTTTTGATCTGCCTGGCTTCTGTGGAAGTATTCCCATCTCTTGAATTGTGTGTAACCTTTGTGCTTCTGCCGTGGCTTATCAGCCCAGTGGGTATTGAAGGCCTCAACCGTCTCGAAGAAGTTGGCTTTGGGATCTTGCATCATATCGATCCAGGAAGGCTCAGTTTCCTGGCTTTTTAATGATGATGAAGGAGTTAAAATAGCGATTGATAGGGCAATGAGAGCCAGAGACCGGAGAATTGGAGTCATGAAAACTGTGGATGTATATTAATCAAGGCAAGTACCTAACGAAAATAAGTCATCATTTGATGCTGCGCCTCATCGACTTAAAGAGATCGCGTGCTTTGTCGCGGAACGGATCAAGGTTGACGCTTTTGTATTTCGAGGTGTTGAGGTTTCGACTCAATTAGTTGTATGGACTAATCTTTTCAAATCTTTGTTGTATTAACGATCTTTTCGATTGCTGGCAATCAACTGTGCGATAAAGTACAGGCTACCTGTACATAGAATCAAATCACGGGGTTTCGCGAGTTTTAGTATGTATTCTAGTGCATTGTTGGGATCGAGTATCACTTTTGATTCAATGTTCTGTGTAGTTGCACAAGTAACGATCATCTGGGGATCCTGTGCTCTTTCAGCTGGGAACGTCGAAGCGACCAACAGCTTGGGTGTTTGGGGTAAATGTTTCAAGAATGTGCTTATGGATTTTCCTTTGGTGTGTGCAATGATAATCCATAGGTCTTCAAACCTTTGATTAGCTAGTTCTGAACACACCCTAAGCCAGGCAGCGTTGTTGTGAGCCCCATCCAATATCACTGTAGGCTTCGAACGAATTTTCTCCCAGCGCCCTCGCAGACCTATGGCTGAAGGTGAGGCGCTTAAAAGCGCCAGCCATTGGTGTACAGTGATGTCCGAGCAATCCATTTTATTCTGAAGAAGCTCGATTGCTGCTATGGCAGTTGTAAGGTTTTCTCTACCAATGTTTGAAAGTTGACTCATCTCCAGACCTGCAAATCTGAGATCGGAAAGTTGGAGCCATATGCGGTAACCGGTTCCATTCTTTTCGACTTTTACGAGATCTTCACTGAGCCAGCACTGGCAATCATGTTCCTGGGCGATTTCACGAAAAATGCTCCTCGAGTCAGCGTCCATTTTACCTAATAGTAAGGGAGTGCCTTTTTTGATTATCCCTGCTTTATGCATCCTTATATCATCGAGGGTGGGACCCAAGAGATTGATGTGCTCCCGACTGATGTTGGTAATTATAGATAGTAGTGGAGTGAATATGTTTGTCGAATCATCTCTTCCACCCAGACCAGTTTCAATAATGGAGAGTTGACAGCCCGTTTCCCGAAAGGCCCAAAATGCCATTGCTGTTAAGACTTCAAACTGGGAATATTCTCCACTGCAGATCTCCTTTTGATATTCTGTAACAAACTGTCTAACAAGGTCTTTACTGATCATTTGACCTCCGATACGAATGCTTTCCCGAAAGTTGCTCAAATATGGGCTCGTAAACAGACCTGCAATTTGGCCATTATTGACTGCCCAGGTATATAGAATAGTAGCCACTGATCCTTTTCCATTCGTTCCAGCAATGTGCACACCTCGAATTTCCTCTTGAGGATTGCACATTATTTTACAAAGTTTCATTATTCCGCCTTTTCCTAGCTGAATCGCTTTGGAGCCGACTTTACTGAACATAAGTAGCTGATGTTCAATGATTTGAGAGGCGTCAGTGAAGGATAACATACAGATAATTGGCCAGAAAATTAACCTTATGCTTGGCAGCGGCCATTTTCTCGTGACTTTGGCATACGGATTGCACTTTCGTAGCTGAAGAATGATTCACCACCACATAGCGCAAATTACACACTAACAGACAGCATCAAAAGATCGGTCAAGAATTCTTTGTTTAACAATATCAACATGCATTGTAGTAGATAACTCCATGTAGGTATAATTAAAAAATAGTTAGCATTATGGCAAGACCTTTAGTAATCAAGTGGGAGACTGAAGATACTGAGCAAAAACTGTACAAGTTGTTCAAAAGCGCAAAGAGCGTTGAGAAGAGAAAGCGTTTACAAGCTTTTTGGATGCTGCGTCAAGGTAAAACGCTCAACAATGTGAGTGAGGTCACAGGAGTAGGATATCGGACGCTGCAGAGATGGATAGCATGGTACCGTAAAGGTGGGTTAGATTCAGTGATCACCCGTGTACGCGGATACAATAGCAAGGGATCACCTTGCAAGCTTAGTAAAGAGCAGCAGAGTGCGTTAGTAGCTGAAAGCAAAAAGGGGGCTTTCAATACTGCCAATGACATTCGTCGCTGGGTGAAAAGAGAATTTGGAGTTGAATATACTTATAGAGGTATCTACCCTCTACTAAGAAGATTGAACATTAAGAGCAAATCGAAAAATCCAGCCAAAGTTTAGTTAGAACATTCCACCATTGATAATCTGCCTACCGTAGATTATAATAGTAAGTGATAGTGCCAGTTTGGACTTCCGCAGCGTCAGGTGCGAAGTTGAACTTGGCACTTTTTGCATTCTGCTCAGATAGTGAGCGGATTTTTGAATCAGAGATTGTGGTACCTTGTCCGGTCTTGGCGCTAATTACATTTCCATTGCGATCCACCTTAATTCTCACTACCACAACACCCTCCACTGCCTGATTTGTTTTAAGATTTGGAAGAGATAACAAAGTTCTTCCTGTCAGATCAGCTACACCGCTACTATTTGTCCCTGTAGAATTGATTGTGCCCCCGTTGCTGTTTATTTCCGGATTACCAGTTTCTGCTCCCACGTCTCCTTTCATCACATCATCAGGCCCTTGGCTGGTGGCATCGTTTGTTTGTTTACGCGTGCCAGTGAACATCGCATTTTCATCGATGATCTCCTCCTTCTTAACTTCTTTTACCGCCTTGCTGGCGGACTCGCTCTTCGCCTTGCTATCATCTTTCTTTTGATCCTTACTTTTCTTATCGACTTTTTTAGTTGACTTAGATTTCTTTCGGTCCTTTTGCGGGATGGCAGGGCCCTCATTATTCTTGAATTCTTGAATCTTTTTCTCAGCCACTGGTTTTGGTTGACTCTTCTTAGGTGGTTTCGAAGACTTCGATTTTGACGATTTCTGTGCTTTGCTAGCTTTCGGACTAGCGCTGCTGGCTGGCTGCTGGTGCCCTCCACCTGTCTTGCTGGTTCCGAAGTTTATCAACAAACCTTTCTTCTTTTTTTCGATCTTCGCAGGATGCAATGCCATGAATAGAAACATGAGCAATAGCAGCAAGTGCACTACAATGCTGCCTATCAGTCCTTCTCTAGATAGCTTATCATCTTCCTTCCCGTACATAGATTTCATTGTTAGTTTAGTCTCTCAGTCCCCAGAACCATCATAACGCCTAGTTCACTGCCGGTATTGAGTATGTTTACCATATTATCGACAGTAACTTCCTTATCAAGGTTCAAAATCACCGTAGCTTCTTCGAGGTTTTGTCCTTTCAGCTTCTCTCTCAGGACCTCGGTGATCGCTTCTGGAGCTACCTTTTCATTGTCGACGTAATGTACACCCTTCTTGTTGACAGACACTGTGATGGATTTTCCTTTCGGGATGACTTGACTATCTGACTTTGGTAAACGCAAATCAAGTGCATTCGGAGCCACCAATGTCGAGGTGAGCATGAAAAATATGATCAATAGGAAAATGATGTCAGTCAATCCGGACATGCTAAATTCCGCGCTTACTTTATTTCTTGTTCGAATGTTCATATACAGGGTTTAAGCGGGTTCCTGAAGCAAATCAATAAATTCAACAGAGGTTGCTTCCATGGTATGAACCACTCGATCAATCATGGTGACGAGAAAATTATACCCTATATATGCCAGGATTCCTACAGTCAAACCCGCAGCAGTAGTGATCAATGCCTCATATATACCTCCTGCAAGAATTCCAGGGTCTACAGTACTTCCTGCTTTGGCAATGTTATAGAAAGCCCTAATCATCCCGGTTACGGTTCCTAAAAACCCTATCATGGGTGCTGCACCAGCAATAGTGGCAAGGACAGCCAGGCGTTTCTCTAGCTTGTAAAGCTCCAGCTTCCCCACATTTTCGATGCTTGCGTTTATGGCGCTTAGGGGTTTGCCGATTCGCTGGATGCCTTTTCCAATCATTCGGGCAATTGGTGTATTCTGGCTTTTGCACAGTGCTTCAGCCGAGTTCAAATTCCCACTGAGCATATATGAACGAATATTTGACATAAAATCTGAGTCTATGCGAGAAGCTTTCTTGATGGTCAACCACCTTTCTATAAAAAGGTAGACCGCCAGAAAGGACAGCAGGAGTATAGGGATCATAAAAAATCCACCTTTAAATAGTAATTCAAGAAGACTAATACCTTTAGCCTGACCAGAAATTGCAGTGCTATCCATCACTACTGTTCCAGATGCTTGAAGCAGTATGCTCGACATATATTTCAGTTTACTGTGGACTATCCCAACGATCTGTAGGACAGAAAAATTATACAAGAGTAAAAAACGGTTAAAGGTACACAAAATGATCCAGTATTCAGTCTGTGAATGCCGTAAATACGGCTCATTTCTCGGGCTTCCAGTGCTGTCAAGGCGTTAGGGGGCTGGTGCTGAATTCAAGGCCACAAACTGGGTTTTGTCTCGCTTTGTGGCGTCACAATACTTGTGGCATAGCCAATTTAAACATCTCCTTCAAACTCACTTTGTATCTCCCTCTTAAACAATAGTTTAGGAGAATAGCGCAAGGCAATAATCCTGCCATAACAACACTGAATTATTCGGATTCCTCTGCTATTTTCAGTATCTTTGTGCAGAATTTAAAATCAATTGCGAATTTATGTCCAACGGAGAAAGGATTGTAAAGATTAACATAGAGGAGGAAATGAAATCCGCCTACATTGATTACTCAATGTCGGTGATCGTTTCGCGCGCCCTTCCCGATGTTAGGGATGGATTGAAACCAGTCCACAGAAGGGTTCTGTACGGAATGAATGGCCTGGGGCTAAGCCATAACAAGTCACACAAGAAATCTGCAAGAATAGTAGGAGAGGTGCTGGGTAAGTATCACCCGCACGGTGACAGCTCAGTATATGACTCTATGGTAAGAATGGCCCAGGAGTGGTCACTGCGGTACATGCTGGTTGATGGTCAGGGTAACTACGGTTCCATGGATGGTGATAGCCCGGCGGCTATGCGTTATACTGAGGCAAGACTGAGGAGATTGGCCGGTGAAATGTTGACAGACATAGATAAGGAAACGGTGGACTTCTCGCTCAATTTCGATGATACACTTGAGGAGCCTACAGTTCTGCCGACAAAGTTTCCAAACCTGCTCGTCAATGGAGCCTCAGGAATTGCGGTTGGTATGGCCACCAACATGATGCCTCATAATCTAAATGAGGTTTGCGATGGTATAATGGCCTACATAGATGATCCTGAAATCGATGTGCTTGGACTCATGCAGCATGTGAAGGCTCCCGATTTTCCGACTGGCGGGATTATCTATGGCATGGACGGTGTTAAAGAAGCATTTGAGACTGGTCGAGGCCGGGTCGTGCTAAGATCGAAAGCGGAGATTGAGGAACTTCCTAATGGAAGAGAACGTATTGTGGTTACAGAAGTCCCATATCAAGTCAACAAGGCCAATATGATCAAGAAAGCGGCCGACTTGATCAATGCAAAGAAGATTGAAGGCGTTTCGGAGATTCGCGATGAATCTGATCGCAACGGTATCCGAATAGTCTTTGAGGTCAGAAAAGATGCCAGTGGGCAGGTGGTGCTGAATCAGCTTTACAAGCAAACGGGTCTACAAACCTCCTACGGGATAAACAATGTATGTCTTGTCAATGGTCGACCGCGATTGCTTAATCTGAAAGAACTGATCAAGTACTTTGTTGAGTTCAGACATGAGGTCGTTGTTAGGAGAACAGAATACCAGCTCAAAGAAGCGGAAGCCAGAGCTCATATTTTGGAAGGTCTGATGATCGCGATCGATAACTTAGATGAGGTGATCAAGATCATTCGGAATTCTCAAACACCTGCAGAAGCCCAGGAAAATCTCATGCAACGTTTCGATTTGTCGGAGCGACAAGCCAAGGCGATCCTTGAAATGAGATTGCAAAAGCTCACCGGACTAGAGCGAGATAAGGTCAAAAAAGAATACGACGAAGTGATGGCTGAAATCACCAAGTACAAAGAAATTCTTGGTGATAAGGCGCTCAGAATGAGCATGATAAAGGAGGAGCTTGCCGAAATTAAAGATCGGTACGGAGATCCCAGAAGAACAGAGATTACGCATGCGGATGGAGACATCTCCATGATCGATGTGATTGAAAATGAGAAAGTTGCCATTACGATTTCCAACCTCGGTTATGTGAAGAGGACCACTTTGACCGAATACAGAGAGCAAGGAAGAGGGGGTACAGGTTCAAAAGGTGGAAGTACCAGGGATGAAGACTTCATTGAACAATTGGTGATCTCGAAGAATCACAATTACATGCTCTTCTTTACGGAAAATGGCAAATGCTACTGGTTACGAGTATATCAGATTCCAGAAGGGACCAAGACCTCGAAGGGAAGAGCCATTCAGAACCTAATCAATATAGATAAAGACGATAATGTAAAATGCTGGGTCAGCCTGCCAGATCTAGCTGACCAGGAAGTATTAGATACCAACTATGTTATGTTCTGCACCAAGAAGGGGGTGGTTAAAAAGACTGCTTTGCGTGCCTTCTCACGACCTCGAAGCAATGGAATCAATGCTTTGACTATTCGTGAAGGAGATACACTGCTAGATACTAAGTTGACCAATGGTAACTGCGATATCTTCCTTGCGGTTAAGTCTGGACGTGCCATACGGTTTGACGAGGATCAAATCCGCGCAATGGGAAGATCAGCTGCTGGCGTACGAGGAATCAAACTGAAAAGTGAATCCGATGAAGTAATCGGAATGGTTTGTATCGATCCTGCTGATGAAAAAGAAAGACACTTGCTCTGTGTTTCCGAGAAGGGTTACGGAAAGCGCACCAAGCTGGATGAGTACTCAAAGATCAACAGAGGTGGAATGGGAGTGAAGACACTCCAGGTGACAGCCAAGACCGGCGAATTGCTCGCTATCAAAGATGTGACTGCAGACGACGGTATCATGATCATCACCAAATCCGGAACCTTAATTCGCTTAGGAGTTGGTGGAATTTCAGTTATTGGTCGATCTACGCAAGGAGTGAGGCTCATCAAGATCCGAGATGAAGACGCGCTTGCGAGTGTGGCCTTAATTCGCGATACAGCAGAGGACATTGAAAAGGAGGAGCTAGAAGGTGAAGCAGCAACAACAACCGAAAACACAGAAGCTGATAATCAGGCAACTAAGGAAGAAACGGACAAACCAGTTGCTAATGAAGACCTGCCGATTGAGCTACAGGTTGTCGAAGAACATGATGAAGAGAAACCTGTAGATTGGGAGGAAGTGGCCGAAGACGAGGCGAAAATGGACGATAAAGAGGCCAAAAATGACGACGAAGATGAGGAGGAAATTGACAGGAATGATTAATTTGGAGACGGTCACCTAAACTTTTGGCTACAAAAACGATCAATCGATAAGTTTAAACAATATTCAGCATGATGAAAAAATTTATGATCCTACTGCTGTTGGGATTCTATACAACTGGAGCCTTCGCTCAGATGAATAAGGTCCTTACGGCAAGTACTTATCTAACCCGGTACATCGAAGACAACAGAAATCTTGATGAGCTGATTTCTGCGCGTGATGCTTTGGAAGGCACCAAGGACCATGACAAGTCGAAAAATCATCCTAAAACTTATCTTTACTGGGGTAAAATCTATTACGAATTGTCGATGCAAGAAGACAAAGCACTGAGTGAGGGAGCGTTGAACACAGCTTTCGAAGCTTTCCAAAAGTGCAGTGAATTGGATAGCAAAGGCAAGTACAAGCAAGATGTGAGCAATGCACTTGCTTTGATGACTAATGCATTCTACAATCAAGGTTCTTCAGCCTATCAGGCTAAGGACTATGGAACTGCCTACCAGAATTTCCGCCAGGTACTCGATATTAACGACCTAAATAATAAGAAGAAAAAGGTAGCTGTGGTGGATACAACTACGATGCTGGCTGCCGCTTATTCTGCTCACAAAGGGGGCATGGGTGCAGAGGCAATCGCGCTCTACAATTCACTGGTTGAGATGAAGTATGAAGATGCGGCTGTTTACCAATCTTTGGCTTCTCTATACCGAGAGCAAGGTGACAGCGAAAAAGCAAATGAAACATTAAAGGTGGGAAGAGAGCTGTTCCCAGATAGCAAGGCACTTGTTATTGACGAGCTAAATATCCTGTTGAAAGAAGGAAAGCAAGAAGAGGCGATTGCCAAGATGGAAGAAGCGATCAACCTTGATCCAGAGAACGAAACCTTGCACTTTGCTTTGGGAGCGGCTTACGACAGTCAGAAGATGTTCGACAAAGCTAGCGAATCTTACCAGGCTGCGCTGGATTTGAATCCGGAGTACTTCGATCCTTATTACAACCTGGGTGCAATCTATTACAATCAGGCTGCCGAAAAAACTAAGGAAATGAACGAATTGGATTTGAATGATCAAGCCAATTACGATAGACTAAAGAAGGAAAGTGACGACTTGTTTGTGCAGGCTCTACCGTATTTCGAAAAGGCCTTGCAGATTCGAGAAGATAAATCTACGCTTATTGCCTTGAAAGAGATCTATGCAAGACAGGGTAATAACGACAAGTACAAGGAGATGGATGACAAAATCAAGGCGGCAAACTAAGCTGCCACCGCATCCAACTAACAACCAACACGAAAGGCTGCCTCCATACAGGGGGCAGCCTTCTTGCATTGGTACCACTGAATCCCAGACTTCAGTTAACCAAATACTTTGACATCCATACTGCAGGCGTTGATCACGATCAAACGCATACGAATCATTCTTTCCAGTGTGTACAGAGCAAAATCTGCAATGACTCTTCGCGATTAAATAAACAGTGTTCATTTAATCGCAGTAATAGATGCTCCCAAGGGTGTGTATTTCCCACAGCATTGACCGCAATTCCCTCGCCCCAATTCTGCTGCAGGCAACGCAAATCTACGCGATTCTTAGCACAGTATCAAACGGATATAAAGTAAAAATATCGCGGTCTTTACAGTCCCGGGCTCTGTTGGAGCCAGCTGCAAAATGAAAAGAGGGCTGTACTCCTTACTTCTATCACAGCTATCCACCGCCTATGCAATTTCTTGAATTTGCGGTCGATTTGTGAAAGACGTAAACAGCTACAGCCCTCCTAACAAAAATTACATTAACTTTTCCTTTAGCGTCCAAAAGGGAACGCGGTGTAGAATAATGTTGGCTTTCTCCTCATGATCATACTTTTCGTCATCAATTATCAATAGCCATAACGACCGGGGGATATACCCAAGCTGTGACAAATCTGGTGCCAAGGCTGGACACCCTGCCCTCGAAATTGGACAGATTCCAGACACTCAAGCAGTTAATGTAGGGTATTTTAATAATTTGTCTTACTGGCAATATCTTTGCACCTTCAGATCCTGCAATCTGTCCATTTTTGCAACAGTTTGCCGAATCGAGAGGACAACTCGCAGATGCAAAAATCTTTCCGTTTCAAAGAAACTTTCTATCTTTATGTCTGGAAATAGTGATTACACGACATAGAGAATATGCATCAAATTACCCTATTCGATAATGCGAAGATTTCATCAGAGTTTATAGAAAACATATTTGACTCGCTAACTATTCGAGAAAACACGAAAATCGACTATTTGAAACGAATAGTCCACTTCACCAGGTATTGGGAACAAATACGTTTTGAATCGAATTACAATGCCAACGATGTTTTTATTAAGTATTGGAAACTACTAGAACGTTCGAATCGAATGTCGGTAAGTACGAAAAACAAATATTTATCTGTTGCAAGGGCTTTTTTGAAGGAGTTGCATCGGCGCAGTTACTTACCAGTTGATATAACGGCAGGGGTTAAGAGTTTTTCAGGAACAGTTGGACATAAAAGGGATGGATTGACTCTGGCGGAGGCCGGTGCCATTCTACATCATGTGCTCGAAAGGGACAATGATAGGAGCGGGGCCAGGCTCAAAGCAATTACTGCCCTGCTATTCTTTCAAGGCCTTAGACAAATAGAAATTTCGCGCTTACAATTTGAGGATCTACGTCTTCCAGAGCAAAAGATGATGGTTAAGGGTAAGGGCATGCACGACAAAGTGCCGATACATCTTCAGCCACAGGTCTGCAATCTGCTTCGTAATCATCTATATGTCAATGAGATACGTTCCGGCCCTGTGTTTTTTTCCTTCAGTAATCGCGGTAAAGGTAAAGCTATGACGACTCGAAGCATCGCCAGACTTTTCACGGATCCGAATAATGGTATTTTCGCCGAGTTAGGGATTTCAAAGAACAAATCTGTGCACGGCTTTCGGCATTTTTTCACTACGCACTTACTAGAGCAGTTTAATGGAGATATCGTAAAAGTAATGGCCCATACAAGGCACAAAAAGCCGGAGACCGTGATGATCTATTTTGATGAGTTGAAGCAGGAGAAGAGTCTGCCGGAATTCTATGCTGCGTTCAGTGACTTTGCTGTGAAGGGGGATGACTTGTAGTTGGGTTAAGCAGGCTGCACATAATCAACAAAAGCAGACAAACAAGATCCACAAGATAATGGAACGCGGCGCAATTAGTCGCAAAATAGCCCGGATAGCAGTGGAAATGCAGCTACCTTCCAGGGGACTGAGTGCCCACCGTGCAGGGCTGCATTAGCAAGACCTGCACGGTGGTGCAGCGAAGCCCCTGGAGGGTAGCTGCATTGTAACGTATAGCCGGGACTTCGTTTCTGCGTGCCTAATCGTTTCGCTCCAAATATTTGT
>JAHDEE010000187.1 GCA_020629005.1 Chitinophagales bacterium | reverse complement strand
ACAAAAAGATAAGCTCCTAAAAGGTGTCACGAACTTTGTTTACGCAGCACTAGTTACTCATTTTAACTACAGAACTTTGATGCAATTTTGCACCATCACTATTGATCTCCAGGAAGTACATGCCCATAGGAACTTGCTCTTGCAATTCCAGATTGTACATATTGTTTCCTTCTATCGTTTGGATCTCTCTTTCTAGAATCACAGTTCCACTAGAGGATATCAATCTTAGTTGACATTCTCTGGTTCTGGTATCCTTGATATCGATGTTCAGCTGTTGCTGGAAAGGAAGTGGGTACACTTGCACAATAAAGTCCTGATCGAGCAGGGCTTCTTCGGCAGACTTGCTTCTTGTGTCCTTACCTACAGCAGTTGAGGTCGTTGTACTTGAGCTTGCACTAATTGTATTAGTAGCTGTGCCTTCTACAGCCGAAATCGCACTTTCAGTTGAAGATTCACCTCCATCTGTCGGAACTTCTCCTCCAGAACTCGTTAGTCCAGTAAACGAATAGGCCCCTGACCAATCCGTACAATCTGCTTTCACCTGTATGATGTAAGTTTGGCCTGCTGTGATCTGATCGCTGTAATGTTCGCTCTCTAAAACAGTCAGCTCTCCCCAATCTGTATCCTCGAGTCTTCTTCCTCTTAAAGTATAACTGGTAGCGCCCTCGACGTCTTGCCAATCCACCTTAACTTCGGTTTCACTGAGTACGGTAATCGTGGGTTCTATTTTGTCATCGCAAGTCAAAGTTTCTTCGGGAATCGCCGGCGTAGAAAACTTGTATTGCTTAGACCAATCACCACAGCTGGCTTTCACCTTAACAACATAAGTGTGCTCAGGTTGCAATTCATTGGTGCTAAAGAAACTCTCTTCAGTAGGTATCAAGGTGAAATCATCTTGACTGGCCTCCTTGCCAGCAAGTGTGTAACCGTTTGCATCCGTGATATCATCCCAATCTATTTCTACAGATGTAGGACCGGTGACTGTGATTTTTGGTACGAGGACATGTCCGCAATCGTATGAGCAAACTGGGGTCATGTCTACATTGTCCAAAGGATACTGTGTTGTCACTTCCCAATTCAATTCAGAACCATTTCCGTGGATTTCCTTGAACTTGTCGACAGGCATATTCGGATCTAGCTCTGCGGGCAATACCAATATTGAACCCGGGGCAATCTTGCCGGCCTGCATCTCTTTGGCGAAGAATTGCAGCAAGGTTGGCGTACAAAGACTGGTGGGGCCCGAAGGCATACCACCGTTCGGATCATGACAGATATCGACGCTGCTATCAAAGCAGGTAATAGTATAGGGAGTCTCACCTTCCGGGCAAATTCCGCTAGAATTCGGAGATATAGAAGGTTGGCCTATATTGAGTGTACTGAAATCTGCGTAGAACGTGTTGAAAAAATCGTCGATGAATTCACATCCTTGATAGGAATTGCAGGTTCCGCACCAAATGTCTTCATCTTCAACACATGGTACTTCGAAAAGGGTTCCCTGCGTAGTATGGAAACCATAATCAGCAATCACAATGAGTCCGCTTCCATCCAGGCAAGGAGCCGACAAGGTGCAATTGCTAAAGTCCGGTGGTCCAACAGGGAACAGCTCGTACTCAGTCGTTGTCGTATTGCCGGTCAAGGTACAAGTAGATTGTAAGGTATTGCAATTTATCCAGTTTGTTTCTACTGTATAAGGTTCTTGATCTACCAGGTTCCCATCACAGTAGAACTCCATTGTACACGTAGATCCATTCGGGACTTCTTGCGGGTCGCCGATATTTTCTACAGTGGTAGTGTATTGTCCACCACAGCCAAATTTGTCGAAAACGAACAAGGTGTATTCTCCCGCCGCGAGATTCGTGCGGTCTTTAGTTGTTGGTCCATCTACCCATTGGTAACTATAAGGAGGAGTGCCGCCGGATACACTGACATTAATCGCCCCACTATTGGTCCCGGTGCAAGTGTCATCCGAAGATCCGGTAATGGTAACATCACTGGCTGCGCTGCAATCCACTATTTCATAAGTTCGTGTCACGCTATTGCAACCACTATTGATGACAACGGTGTAGGTGCCTTCACTCAGGTTAATCAAATGTGACTGACTGACAAATCGAGGATCAGAAGGATGTATAGGTCCATCCGGTCCTGTCCAGGAATAAAAATAATTTCCAAGGCCGTTTGGTGAAACATCAAGGTCAATGGCACCATTAGCTGCCCCTGCAGATGTCAAACCAGTTAGCGTAGCATCAACTGTAATTAGATTATTGTCGCCGAAGCAAGTGCTAATATTTTCATCATCGAGTGTGAAGCAGCAACAGATGTAGGCACCCCTTGTAATTACGCATCCGTTCTCCAATGTGATATCGACCGAGTAGTAACCAGCTTCGTCTAGCTGCGACGGGTCTTGACTAGTCGAACTAAATCCTTCGGGTCCTGTCCAGCTATAAGATGCGACCGGAAGATCTCCAACTACCAAGTCAATCGCACCGTTCGGAGTGGAGTGAACTGTATTACAGAAGTCTAGATTTGTTACTCCGGCTACATATGCTTCTTCGCCGACGAAATCTACCGTGACGAAATACTCCTTGTAGCAGTTGTTTTCTGAGTACAATCGCAATCGGTATTGACCTCCTAGAAGGTTATCAATATTGGCGGTGCTACCCATGAAGTTGCCGGGTCCAACCCATTCATAAGCACTTACGTTTCCGCTAGTGATGGTGGTGCTGATCGATCCTCTGGTATTGTTGTCACAATACTCGGTTGAGGTAAATTCTGCAGTGATGTCAGGACATCCAGTCACAGTGAATGTTTCCGAATTTGAACCACATTCGCTATTGGTGATTGTTACTGTATACGTACCAGCGGCCAATCCATTTACATCTTGTGTTACCTCCCCATTCGACCATGCGTAGGTAAAAGGGCCGTTACCATCTGTGATGGTGATGTCGATTGATCCAGAGGCTTCGCCATCGCCAGACATATCATTGTTTACCACGCCTTCAAATTCCAGACAAGTACAGTCGATCCCTTCTACGATGAAGCATTCTTGTATCTCTCCGAAGGTAGAGCAGTTGTCAAATATTGTATAGCAGTACTCTCCTGGTGCTCTGTTGGAGAGACTGGAGCTTGTTGCGTCTTCTTCAAAGTCGAATTCGGGATCTGTCCAGCCTATATTCCAGAAGCCGATGTATCCTGGTTCTCCTTCAATACTGATTTCCAAGGCTCCATTCTGGAAATTCTCACAGGTTGGTGTGCTGTCTACAAGTGTAATTTCAAATCCTTGATTTGTTCCGACCGTGAAGGTTTCGGTTCGTGTACAGCCATCCTGATCTGTGGCTACCACGGTATAGTCTCCTGCTGCCAATCCGTCAATGTTTCCAGTGGTTTCACCATTGCTCCAGAGTAAAGTAGTATTCGCTGAGGTGGTCACAGAAATGCGTCCGTCCGCAGATCCCGCACTACACTCATTGAAGACAAAGCCATTGATTTCGAAGGTATTTCCAAGCGACGGAATGGTATAACAGGCTTGCTGGCCTCCGGCTGCGGAACAGGAATTGTAAATCGCAAAGCAGTACTCTCCTGGTCCTTGATTTTCCAAAGTGACTAATGGTTCGCTGTTGAAGATTTCAAGATCGGGGTCGCCTAATCCGAGATTCCAGAGACCCAAATAAGTATCCTCACCTTCTATCAGTAGCTCGATGGAGCCTGTCTCTTCGTGCGGGCAGCTTCCTTGTATATCAAGCAGCGTGAAGGTGAACGGAGAGGAGACACCTACGGTGTAGTACTGGGTGACACTGCAGAAAGCGTCTCCTATCTGGAATATTTCGACTGAATAAGTTCCGGGACTGAGGTTTTGGATATAATTTGACTGAGACCCATTGCTCCATTGGTAGTTCAGGTTCTGACTGCTAATGAGATTAATCGATCCCTCATTACTGTTCTCTGAACAAGCATTCATGATGTAAGCATCTACTTCGATAGAGTTAAGGCAGTCACATTCTTCCGATGTATCTTCTTCTACCTCCCAACATCCGATCTCCAACGGCGTATCACAACCGTCAACTTGCATCATCAGACAATGGGTTCCGATTGGCAGCTCTTCAGCAAGTACATAGTTGGTAGGAGGGAAGGTAAGATAGGGGAGATCCTGCCAGTAGAATTGCGCGGATACTTCTCCACTTAACAGCGTCTCATCTACTTGCAGTGCTGCCACAATTGTACCGGTGTCTTCTGCTTCACAAGAGGGAAATGCTTCACTGCTGATCACACCGACCTCTGGTCCGGCGATTGTGTAGACAGACGAGCGCTGACAACCATCTGCCAAACTGGTGATTTCAAGCGTGTAAGTGCCTGGAGCCAGATCCGATATTGAGCAGCCAGGAGTACCATTGCAACTACCAATTGAGGAACCATCTTGAATCCAGTTCCAATTATAGTAAGCGACACCTGTCGATATGCTAATTGATCCTGTGGCTCCACCGCAGGAGTTTCCGATGGACTCCAAAGCCAGAACTTGGAGACTGGAAGTCCCAATTGTATAGCTGAATGTCTCCGTACAAGTTGTTGATGGATCCGTTGCGATTAACTCGTAGACCCCAGGTAACAAATTCGTCCGTTCGTAACTTGTAGAATTATCGTCTATCCACAATAGATCATAGAAGTTCGGGGGAATTATGATCGAACCATTGTCACCAGCCAAATTACAGGCGTCCGATACCTCGGCATCCAATTCAATTGGAGCCGCACATTCACAGATCATTCCACTTCTGTCGCCACAGTCTGGAACAACAGCTTCTCCCTCAGCAATAACACATCCGATCTCATCCGTGATGATAAACTGGTAGGTTGCTGGAATTACATCTTCAAGGTATTGGTCCCATTCAATCGAATATGGCAGCTCATTTAGGAACCACTCGATTTGATAGAATTCTGGAATTTCTTCGAACTCTAGATAGATATAGCCATCCGGTCCACCGGTACTGTTTTCTACAAATATTTGTGTTACTGTCAGATCTTCCGCAAGATCGCAGTCATAGATGGTAACACAGTGTTGACTCATGCAAAATTCTGGCTCCTGCATTGGACCAAAATACTGATTGGAAAGTGTTACGTTAACACAATATTCTCCCGCGCCCTGTGGTTCAATAATCTCTACTCCATCAGTTGAGAAGGTTTGTGGAGTTGTGTTTAGTGAAACCCCATCTTTAAATACTTCGTAGTGTGCAGTGAAAGGAAAGTCTACGTTTGGTGTTGTAGGTTCTGCCTCCACGACTTCGATGTTGAATTCTAAAGTTTCTTCGTTGAAATTTAGATCCATAGTCGGGCATTCGAGGATGTAACAAGTGCTGCCCTCGCATCCTTCAAGATCGCCGGTTCCCGTATAGCTAATGCAAAACTCGTCGCCTATGGTGCCTAACGATACCGCAGTGATTGCATGTAGTGGATCACCATTGATCGACCCCGAGCCAGATGGATTTCCATTCCATGTTTGTTCGTAATCCGCCGTTACATGAGGGTTGTATGTAATGTAACCAATTCCTCCCATATCCGGAATCGGAGGGAATTCAAAGAGAAGTGAAGCAAAAGGTCCTTCGTCATCCTGAACAATCACTGGTGTGTACTCCTCTGGACATTGGTAGCAGGCGCTGAATGGAAGGGTGTATTCTCCAACTTCTGCTTGGCGCGTGACGCACACAGAATTTTCTGTGCAACCATCTTCTTCATTCAAGTAGCCGTAGCAATCGCAGGCTGCCTGATGCTGAGTTTCTGGAGTATCCATGTCTGCAGGAATTGTGTAGTCAGAGCAATCTTTAACACACTCCACGAAATCCAGGACAAATACTGCGAATGTGCCAGCACAAATCCCACAAGTAAGTTGGCTGGGAGCAGAATAGCAAGTCGCGCAAGCGTCTGTGAAACCATAAACAAGCAAAGATGCTTCCAGGCCGTTATCGACAAATTCACCACCGAGACAACCAGACAGGCAGCGATAAAAATCACAGCATTCCAGGTTACCATCATTTGTCCTGATTTCATCAAGAATGGCATCATGTTCAGGTCCCCAGCCAGGTGGAAGCTGATCCTCGGGGATTTCAAAAATGTTAGTTTCCGGTTCCAGGGTCTCCGAAATAGTAATTCGTTGGGCATCCAACTGCTGCCAACAGAGCAGGCAAAGCATGCTCAAATAAATCATTAGTTTTTTGAGTTTCATAAATTAGGGTTGTAATTAAGGGATAGAGAATCAAGAGCTGTCCATTTTGACTTGATAGAAATGCTTTATTCATCGTTATTTTTCTCCACCAGCCAACCAGGATGCTGTCAAAAAATGCCTCGTCTAAATCATTTCTAGCGGCATCAAAATCAGACAGATATTGATTCCCAATCCCTAAGTGAAATAGAATTCGGCGGGCTTGCCGACATTTATCAGCGTAAAGCTATTGATTCACTGTTTCGTACCCAATTACCTAATTGTTAGATAAATTTCCGGCGTTCTTGTGTAGATGCGGTGCTTCAAAGTTCTTAATCTGTTGAAAATCAAGTAATTGCATTCTTGAATTCAGTTACCTAAAAGCGTGTTTCTTGCTATTTTGTTCGCAAATAATCTAGCAATTGTAGATGGTATTCTAAGTATGTATTATGGGTAAAATATCTGTATATAGGTGTTCTTGCGCAGCGCACTTACCGTGCTGCCAGATGACGATTACGAATCATTGCTCTATGAGCGAATATTGCGGTTGTGAGAAAGATTCACCAGCACCAGGAGTTACGTAGAGGACTTTTTGTATCTTCGGCGATCAAATATCCAAGGTCATTGCAGTGGAAATCCTGTATCATTTTAAGCCAAGAAGTTTAAAGGAGGGACGATACAGGAATTTTGGTCGATTAAGAATTCGAAAGGATAAGACAGTAACTATGATTGCAAAATGGAAGTTGAAAGCCATTGTCCAAAAGGGAATATCTTTCTTTCCTCAAAAAGAACGAATCAACTACTGGTTTCAAAAAAACGTAACTAAGGGTGTTGAGTTGAACGATCTGTACTTTGAATACAAGATCACGCATGCCAGTGATCATTTACGTTTTTTTGAACAGTTTGCCGACCGCCATTTATCGGAATGCAAGATTCTTGAGCTTGGCACAGGATGGTATCCCATTGTCCCTGTGGCCTTGTTCTTGAATGATATCAAAGAAGTAACTTCACTTGATCTTAGCGATTGGATGAGTTCGGCAAACCTTAGAACTACTTGTCGCAAATTCATCGAGTGGAGGAAGCAGGAAAAGCTGAGCGAATTCTTGCCTACGATTAATGAAGATCGGTGGCAAATGATTAGGGACTTGGCTAATTCAGAAGGAGAGGAGCTGGACTATATGTGTTCGAAAATAAGTTTGAAGAGGTGGATTGGTGATGCCAGGAATACGGAGTTTGATAATAGGTCTTTCAATCTAATCTGCTCAAATAATACCTTTGAACATATACCGGAAGATATTCTCTACGGAATTTTGGCTGAATTTGCGAGAGTGATTAAGCCCGATGGAGTAATGAGCCACTTCATAGATATGTCGGATCACTTTGCCCATATGGACTCAAGTATCAACATCTACAATTTTTTGCGGTATAGTGATCAAGTCTGGAATCGAATTGACAATTCTATTCAACCGCAGAACAGAATGCGATTCAGGGACTATAAGCAGATGTATAAAAATCTGGAATTGCCGGTTTCCCACGAAGAAGTGCGTCGAGGAGATTTGGAAGCCTTAAAGCAGGTGCCACTAGACCAAAAGTACCGGGCTTATGAGCCTGCGGAGTTGGCCATTAGTCATGGCTACATTGTGTCAAAGATGAATGACCTTAAAGTTTAGAGGTAGTCATTGAAAAGCTGGCCTTCTGTGTGAAGTGAACACAGGCTTGTTTCGACACTTTGCTAAAAACGATCGTACACTGAAAAAAAGGCCCTAATTTGATATTTCTCTATTCCTGTTGTTTATGCTGAGACAGCAGTACCCTGAGGGGTATTAGATTAAAGCCTATGCCCACTCACCGATCAATATAGCCTCGGGCGCAGCGGTATGTGCTGCCTGCATGCGCCAGTGACTGCCAGTGCATGGTAGCTCGACGATAGGAGAGATGCCAGGCGCTGAGCAGGAACCAGCAAGCAGGTAGTACATAATAGTGGAGCACGAGCAAGGCGGTGAGAGATGGTGTTCGCTTCGCTCCTAAAAAGAGAAGATTTCAAATGAGCGCGACTTTTCGATTTTGATTGAGAAAGAAAGGGTTCAGAAGAATCCCCGTCTTCAAAAATAATGATGGCCATTCTGTTTGCTTGTCGTATGATTGATTAGCTGGCTGTGGGAGAAGGTGCTTTGACTCTTGTTTCTTTTGCGAACTTCTGGCTTGATCGCGCCCTATCTTTGCTCTTAGATCTGTTGGCGATTTAGAAATTATTTCCACTTGCTGTAACAAATCTATGTGCTCACCCGTAACAGCTGTGGCGCTTGTAAGCCCCAGCGATCTGAATCTTTATTTGTCTTGCCAGGTCTCCATCCTAATACCTAAAATTATGTCCTATGAAAATGAATCCTTTACAACGAATACTATTGATTGCCTTGAGTATATGGAGTATCGACCAGCAGCTGATTGGGCAACAGGTTTTTCATGTTGAAAATCAGGCGATACAGTATAGAGTCAATGATGGACCTTTGAACACCTGGAACATCAGTCCCGATCTGAATCCGGATGTGCTGAATGCAGCATGTAGCGAGGCTGTCAACACTGTATGGTTTGTTGACAAGAATGATTCTATCAGCTTTGAGATTAAGGAAGGAGATGTGGTTGATTTCCTTGTGATGCATCCCGCCCTTGATACTGCTTATACTAGAATAGTCGGAGTGCCACCGAATGCAGTTTTTACTCAAGAATACATAGACCGCTATCGTGACAAGTTTATTGTTGAAATCAAGGAAGTAAGTGAGTTGGTAAATATTCTGGTGGCCTTGCACCAGGATATGGGTGTGGACAGCAATATTGTCGATATGCGAACTGATTATTATCAAGAGGTTCGTGAGTATTTTGCCCCTTATTTAGATCATCCGATGATGGATACGATCCATCAATATATAACGGGGCTACACGAAATGGAAGGTATGAATTACCAGGTTTTTTCGACCGAGAGCTATTATTACTATTATCGCCTGAAGATGAATGCTTGTGCGTATCACTTCAATGCAGCAGGAGAGATAGTGAACGAAGGGTATATCAAAAGGCTGGCCGGTGGAGATGCAGCACTTGATCCTATGAGGGATGCGGCTTTGATGGCGGACTTTGCAAAGAAATCGAACTTCCGCCAGTTTTATCATGATCACAAACCCTACTACGAGGAATTGATAAGTGTTTACAGGCAATTGAATCCAATAGATCAGATGCAGAAGTGGTTAGAACAGAAGTACGGATTTGCTTATGGGAATTATACCGTGTACTTTTCGCCGCTGATCGGCGGTGCTCATTCTACAGGCCGCGCCTCTGACAAAGGATTTGAGCAGACTTTCATGTTTATTTCTGCTGCTGAAGTAAATGATAAATACAGCTTGGTACAAAACGAGCTTTTCGAAAGTAGGGTGGTGTTTACGGAGATCGATCACAATTTTGTCAATTTGGTTTCCAATAAGTTTCTCGATCAGATTGAGCCAATATTTACGAACAGAGAAAAGTGGGCTCCAAAGGAAAACTCCAGCATGTACTCAACGCCCTTCAGTGTCTTCAATGAGTACATGACTTTTGGTGTGTATTCTCTCTATGTGGATGATCATTTTTCCGAAAAAGAACTGGAAACCTTTCTTCCGTATATGGAAAAGAGTATGTGTGAAGGAAGGGGATTCGTTGAGTTTAGGTCTTTCAATCGCGAAATCCTTAGAAAATATCGAGAGAACAGGGATATCTCCATGGAAGCGCTGTGTCAGCATATGTTGGATTGGTCGTCAAGGCACTAGTGGTACAAACGACACTACGATAGGTTGTTAGAAAATAAATCCATTAATTAGTGGCGCGAACTACTAGTACCTGTGGCACAAAGTCCTCAGCAGAATGGTATGGCCTTCTCGGTCAGCTTGTGCTGTTTCGCAAGGTAACTCCGTTTGATTATTGTATACATTTTCCGGAACTTTAGGGTCCTTGCAGGTATATCAAGATACCTGCAGGGACCCTGAATTCATAAATTCAATCAAACACTGTTCAAAATTGGGCTTGCCATGAAACACCCTCATTTTCTTTTACTATTGCTTTTTCTTTCGCTCGCACTATTGTTCAACGATGCCGGAGCGCAGTCTTCCCAGGCAGATGCAAATTCAAATACCTGGAAGTCACCCGATGATGATATCCTCAAAGTTCTGCATGCACCGCAGCTGCCAAGAGCTTCGGTATCACCCACCGGGAGCCATCTGCTATTGACGGATCGTATTCAGTATCCTCCATTGTCAGAACTTGCCGGGCCGATGTTAAAATTGGCAGGCATAAGAGTCAATCCCAAAAACAATTATTACCACGGCCAGCATGGTGGTACTTCGCCGCGGATACAGCGGATCAGTGATGGCAAGGTGACGCAGATCAGGATTCCTGATGGAGCAGAAGTTGTAGAAACACAATGGGCTGCCGATGGTCAACGCTTTGCAATGGCTGTTGCGACTAAAGACGGAGTTGACTTGTGGCTGGGGCACATATCTGGGAAAGTGGAAAAGGTTCCTGATATGAGACTTAATCCTCTTCTTGATGAGCCCATCCGATGGTTGCCCGATCAAGAGCGTCTTTTGCTGAGGAGAATAGGGGATCGCGGTGCAGTTCCGAGGAAACCAGAACTACCGATAGGCCCGAAGATCCTCGAAGATGCCGGTGCAAGTGCCAGATCAACTTATGAGTCCAGGAATCTGCTAGAGACTGCATATGACGATGAGTTGTTTAGTTATTATACGAGCTGCGAGCTGGTCATCTACAACACAGATACGAAGACCTCCAGGCTTGTGGGTCCTTCTGCAACCTATATGTATGGTGCACCGTCCCCGGACGGCAAGTACATCTTGGCTGAGCGACTCAAAAAGCCATGGTCGCATGACGTGGCCTGGTGGCGCTTTGCCAATGATGCAGAGGTGTGGGACATGGACGGCAAGCTGGTTAAGAAGCTGTACAGCCAAACGGTGCATACTGAAGTTCCGGTGCATGGCGAGATCGAGGGACCACGATACATTGATTGGCAGGCTACTGCTGCAAGCACCTTGTACTGGATGGAAGCACTGGATGGCGGCGATCCCAAAAAGGAGGTGAAGCATCGAGACCAGTTGATGAGACTTGCCGCTCCTTTCGATCAAAAGCCTGAACTTGTTTTTAAGGCGGAGCACCGTATCTACTCCAAAGCCTGGTGTGACAAGCAGGGAGTCCTCTTGCTTTATCAAAGAGATCGTATGAAGCGTTGGCGTCATGTATGGAAGCTGGATGTAGATAACGGAACAGCAGCCCCCTGGCTAGACTGGAATGAAGGAGATAGATACAATAATCCTGGCAGACCAGTGTATACAGTTCTGGAAAACGGCCAAAGAGCTGTTAGGGTTGATGACAATCAAATTTACTTCCATGGACGCGGAGGCACAGATAAAGGAGATCGACCATTTCTAGATAGTCGTAATCTTGAGACAGGTGAAGTCGAGCGATTATTTCGTTCCGATAAAGACAAGTTCGAGTATTTTATTGCTCTGGCTGATCAGCCGAGCAGTTTTATTATCAGCTCCGAATCATCGAATTCTGTACCCAACTACCACATGTGCAGTTATGGCGAAGCAATAGAAACAGAAGAAGGAGAAGGAACGCGAACAATTTCATTTGTGCCAATTACCAACTTCGAAGATCCCTGTCCCGAATTACGCGGAATCGATAACAAATTGGTTCGTTACAAAAGGGACGATGGAGTAGAGTTAAGTTTCAAACTGCTGCTTCCTCCCGGGTATAAAAAAGGCACAAGAGTACCGACGGTTGTGTATGCCTACCCCCTGGAATATTCAAGCTCAGAGACTGCCGGACAAGTGCGCGGCTCGTCCAATCGCTTCATCAGATTGTATGGGGCTTCTCATAAATATTTTTTGATGAGGGGTTATGCTGTATTAGACAATACCGCTATGCCGATGGTTGGCGATCCTGAAACGGTTTACGATACTTTTGTACCTCAGCTTGTTTCGGATGCTGAGGCTGCTGTCGCTAAGGCTATAGAAATTGGTGTTGCCGATCCCGATCGAATAGGTATTATAGGTCACAGCCACGGAGGCCTGATGGTTGCCAATGCTCTGGCTCATACCGATTTATTTTGTGCAGGCATTGCTCGTAGCGGCTCATACAATAAGACCAATCAGCCATTTGGTTTTCAGGGGGAGCGTCGTTCCTTGTTTGAAGCTACCGATTCTTACATCGACTGCTCACCCACCTTTTTTGCGCACCAGGTCAACGAACCGATACTGATTGTGCATGGTGCTGACGATTCTAACCCAGGAACGCTCAGTTTTCAATCCGAAGTATTTTACGAAGCTGTCAGGGGTTCAGGTGGCACTGCACGTTTGGTGATGTTGCCCTTTGAAGATCACAGTTATCGGGCCAGGGAATCAATTGAGCATGTACTCTGGGAACAGTTGAATTGGTTTGACAAACATGTGAAGAATCGGGAGGTGGAGGAAGGGGAATAGCCTCACAATTCACGGCAAAAATTTGTGAAACGACCTCCAAAAAGCGACTTTTGACTCAACTAATACTGTTCCTATAGAATGGCTT
>JAHDEE010000186.1 GCA_020629005.1 Chitinophagales bacterium | reverse complement strand
ATTTCCGGATCGGTAACGTCGAGAAACACAATATCTGCATTGCAAGATTCCATTACTCCACAATCATCCATCACACTAAAAACAACAGGAATTGAACCAATAAATGGGCAGGCATCCGCCGTGAAATTGGCAGGGTTATAATTGTTTGACACTATGACCGATTCACCACATGCGTCGACGCCGATAACAGCAGTCAACCAGAAATCGATATCAGCATCATTATTTGGATTTCCGCATTCCAGAACCAAGTCACCTGGGCAATCAATGCTGGTGCTTCCTGCAGCCGTTACAATAATATTGGCAGTGCAGCTAGCACTGTTTCCGCAATCATCTGCAGTGCTAAAGGTTACTGTCAACGTTCCTCCGGCAGCACAGGCAGTAGGAAGATTTGCCGCATCATAATCGTTCATGACTGCAAGTCCGCCAGCGCAAAGATCATTTGCTGTTGCAGAGGCTAACCAATCTGTGATGATACTTGGGTCTTCATTACAACCGATATTCAGGTCAGCAGGGCAGAAGATGTTGGGATTTGTATCGTCCCTAAAAATGATTTCACTCTGGCAATTGATAGCAGTACCACATTCGTCGATGCTGCTAAAGAAGACAGGAATCCGTCCGATTTCCGGGCAAGCTGTAGCAATGAAATTCCCGGGATCATAGCTGTTCGAGACGGCAAGCGGATTCCCGCATCCGCTTGTAGCGGTGGCGCCAGCCAACCAAGCGGAAATCAAGGCATCATTGGAGGCATCTGAGCATTGTAGCTCAAGAGCATCCGGACAATCAAGTATCGCGGCATTGGCAGCGGGTACTGTGATGTTTACGATACATTCCTCTCGATTACCACAAATGTCTGTCGCCGAAAAACTGACTGGAAGAACGCCCCCAGCACCGCAAGAAGAAGGCAGGTTGCCAGCCTCGAAATCATTGCTGACAGTCAGTGCCCCATCACATAGATCGTTGGCAGTAGCGCTCAGGAGCCAGTTGTCGATAACACTTTGATCGTCTTCACATCCCAGAACTAATTCCTGAGGACAATCCAGCACCGGATTTTGATCGTCGACGTATACAATGTCCCTGATGCATACGGCAAATTCACCGCAGGCATCTACAGCAGTGAAGGTTACAGGAATCCGGTCTACTTCGGGGCAATCTACTGGTCGGGAGTTATTGGGATTGTAATCATTTGAAACCCCAATTGGATTGCCGCATGAATCACTACCGCTTACATCGATTAGCCATGCCATAATCGCTTCATCGTTTGTGGCATCTCCACAGCTTAGTACCAAATCTTCAGGGCATGAGATGGTCGGCATCCCCAGGGGAGCGACAATGAGATCGGCAATGCATTGATTCGCATTTCCGCAAGCGTCTGCGGCGGTAAAGGAGACCGTTACCAGTCCTCCTGCTCCGCAAGGGGGAGGCAGGTTATCGGGGTTGAAATTGTTATTGACAACGAGCGTTCCACCACAGTCATCTGTTGCAGCTACAGAGGAAAGCCAATCACTTATTATCGCAGTATTGTTATTGCAATTTATATTCAACTCGTCTGGACAAGTGATATTAGGAGCTGTGGTATCTGTGAAATTGATAAAGGCCGAACAGAAAAGCGTAATCTTGTCGCAGGCATCTCTTGCACTGAAGGTCACCAATTGACTAGATCCATTAGGACAGACATCAGAAAAGTTGTTGGCAACGTAGTCATTTGTAACAGTAGCTGGATTTAGGTTACAGTCATCTGTTACCAAAGCCGCAGCGGAAGCGAGCCAATCGTTTATTAGATTGACATTGTCGGGGTTTGCACATTCGAGGTTTAGGTCCGAAATCTGATCGCAATCAAATTCCATGCAGCAGCAGTCTGGCAACTCTCCCACTATGAGCGGCCAATCACAAAAGGTGATCCCATCTGCTGTCCCACTCACCGAGATGGAGTAGTCTGTGGTGCCTGTGGGATAGCGAAGCGTAAAGGTTGCGCTGGTCACTGCAGGGTCTGTATCGATGTTGGTCAATACTGCTGAAGGCGGACTTATGATTCCCGCAGCTGGGTCAGTCACTGTATATGTACCATCCAGACCCTCTATGGTTACAGAAATACTGACATCGTTTGTGCTGCATACAGGAATGCCCAGAGATACGTCAGCCAAATAGCAGCTCCCGTTGCTACAGCTGTTTTGAAACTCCAGAGCACCAGAGAAATCTGTGTCAGCATAATTGCCGTCCGGCACATAAAGAGCCAGATAGTAGTTGACGTATTGGTCGAATAATGCACTGGGAGTGAATATCTTGGTCAACTGATTTCCACTGCCACAGTAGGCAGTATTCGTTGATGGGTCAATTGCAGGAACAAGATCCTGACAGTTGCCGCTGATTCCATCTCCACACAGGGGGTCAGGCGTGGCACTGGTGGCAGAGTAGAAGAGCTCCCAGGTGACAGGTATGTCTGGAGCCAGGTTCGAGATCAGCGCTTGCAGATCAAAGGTGCCTGCAGATGGTAAGACATCGAATTGAATCCAGACAACGTCATCCGTAACCTGGGGTCCGTTTGTGACATTGTTTCCGGCACATCCCGATAGAGGGAAGTCATTTAAGACATCATTGGTAGTGATGCTTTGATCCTGGGTTTGTAATTGCGTTCCACATTCGAGAACGCCTCGACAGTCCTGGGTTAAGCTGTTGGATTGCCATCGATATGCTGTACATGGACTACCACCAGGATCCTGCGCGAACAGGGCCAATGGTAGACACAAACATAGCAATAGCCATGCAGCCATTTGGGGTATGTGGCTTTTCATAAAATATTGATTTGAAGTTTTGGTTCTGATTACAGAAAGGACAATAAAATGAGTAATTCTTCCGGTTTTTCCTGGGCGAAAAAATCCCGTTACGCTCCAGAAGGAATTAGCTAGCTGGAGCGTTCTAAAAGAAAGTTGATCGGTCTTTTAGTTACTGCTTTTTTGAAAGAACAAATATAGTAATCTCCCACATAGGTACGGAAATTTGCGCCATTTTTGAATTGAAAAACGCATGTTTATTTTCGTTATCTGTATAACACTGTAAGGTCTGCGCGTATTTGCTGGCTTCTTTAACAAAATGTAGCCGAATCAAGTGAAAAAATAATTGGGTGGGCTTTTGTTTGACCTCTTTTTCGCTGCGGAATTCTTGCGATATTTTCGCTATAGCGCGAAAATTCGCCAATTTTTTACCTAAAGTTTCCCAGCAAAAAGTGACCAAAAATGCGACAGTTTTGTCCTATTGCACGGGTGTCAATAGCCTGCTTCGAATGATAGAGGGTGTATTCTAAATTGATGTGTGGCCGTCAGATTGTGCCCGAATAAATGGCGCTTATCGTATTAAGGTAACATTACCCTTCTTCTCCTGAATTTCTCCTTCGGAAACCTGGTACCGAAGGTAATAGACATAGACGCCCATGCTCATTGTTTCCCCTTTGTGGTTTCCTTCCCAGCCTTGGTTTGAATCGGTGCTGCTATAAAGCAGTTTACCCCATCGGTCAAATATCTGCAAGTCATAAGAAGTAATGTTTTGGTTGCTGATAAAACCAAAGGAATCATTTACACCATCGCCATTCGGGCTGAATGCATTAGGAAACAAAGCTATGGCCACCGGCCCCGATGGCTCGGGCTCCACTGGTTCCACAGGGTCCACGGGATCTACTGGCTCCACTGGGTCAGCGCAATCGATTGGACTAACTAATATGCTTGCAACAGCGGGGCAATCTTCGCCAATAATATAACTGACATTATAACTACTGTTCAGCTGCTCATTGCTGATCACACCAGTCACTGCATCGATCAGGGCACCGTCTGTCGGAGCAGGCAGGATGGTAAAGCTACCTCCCGGCGTTACAATATCAGTGGGCCCATTCGCCTCCCCAATACAAAAGTCCTCAAACTCAAAGCTGGCATCTTCAATAACGAACACATTCACCTCTACACTTGCACTGCCAGCGCAACTGCCAACAATCTCATAGACCACCGTGTAGGTCGATCCCGATTGAGGCTGGCTTATAAAGCCAGTCGCAGGATCAATCACGGCACCATCTGAAGGGGGAGTGGCAAAACTAAATGTTCCGCCGGGACTTGCCATATTTGAAGGCTCTCCTTCAACATCCGGGCAAAAGTCATCATAATCAAAAGAGGCATTAGCGTTGGCAGAAACCAGCACCGTCTCTGTTGTACTTACCGGGCAGTTTCCACCCAGGCTATATTCCACAGTATAGGTCGTGCCGGCTACTCCATCACTAATGCTGCCCGTTGCCGGGTCAATCGAAGCACCATCCGCTACTGGAGGATTGAAGCTAAAGGTACCACCAGCAGTGGCGATATCGCTTGCTGCGTTGGCTGCTCCGGCACAATGATCCAGAAGCGTAAAGCTTGCATCCGAAATCGCTTCTACATTTACAGTGATCGAATAGTCGGTATTGATGTTTCCGCAAGCATCAGTATAGATCAACTCATAAGTAGTGGTTACAGTGGGACTGGCTTCCGGACTCGCACTATTCGCATCATCCAATCCCGTATCAGGTTGCCAGCTAAAAGACTCAAGCAAGCTCGGGTTATTGAAGCTACTTAATGCATTGATCGTTACGCTCTCTCCTTGGCATATAGTATGCGGCCCATCAACCGACAAGAAACACTGATCAAACTTTAATTGATGCAGATTATTGTAACCACCCGTAGAAGAGGTAAAACCCCACCACACATCATTCACACCCGCAAATATGTTGTTTAGGATATCGTAATTGAGGCTCAATCTAAGCTCACAATCGAAGTAGGCGTCCATCGTCTGAGTGGCCGGGTCCCAGTCGAACCGTACAATATGGTCCAAACCATCTTCCGTATTGCCACCAGAATTGCTCATGTCTACCGGGCCGGCAAGGTTGTTCAAAGATGCATGATCCGTATCTCCATCTCGCAAAAATGCCAAATGATCATTCACCGGATCACTGTTTAGCTGGCCTGTGGCCGGATTGTAGTAGGTATCAAATTCGATCCCAAAAGAAGGAGCGATGCTGGAATCATAACCAATAAACTGACCACCGGTACCCAGCGAATTCAAACCGCTGTTTTGCAAAACAAACACAATTCCGTCCGCCCCATTATCATCGTTGCTTCCCAATGCAATCACAAAATTAAGTTGAAAAGGCTGCGCAAGATCAATCTGATCTTCACTCCACAGACTACCCAATTGCGCATTTTGTGCTTGTGTAAGTAAGTAGCAACCATTGCTCTCCTGGCTGGCATCTCCATTGAGCGCATACTGTGCTTTGGCGGTGTACACAATGCAAAGGCAAAAGATCAGGGCAAAATAACGCATAGCTAATAGATAGATAGTGATACTGTCAATTGACAACACACTGTTACGAATACCCTAATTTATGCAATATTCTCAAGCCTTTTGAAAAAATACCATTTCTAAAAGGTAACGCGAGGGACTCAGGGTGCAAAATAGCCTTGGCCGCAGCGGTACTGGCTGCCTGTATGCGCCAGTGAATGCCTGCGCATGGTAGCTCGGAGCTTGCCGGAGAGATGCCAGGCGCAGAGCATGAACAAGCAGACAGGTAGCCAGTAATAGCGGAGGACGAGCAAGCCTTTTCTACGGCCGAGCCTGCTTCGCTCCAAAAAAAACAAAAATGTATCTCCTTTCCTGATCAACAAACTGTGGTATTCTCGTATGATATGAGAAATTGCTGAATGGTAAAATATTTGAATTTTATTTTTGGAGCTAAACGAATCCCGCCGCGCAGATGTTCTTCCCGCTGTCCGTTGCAATGCAGGCAACAGCAGGCCGCTTCGTGTATCCCGCGCATCGGTCTGCTCCTTTGGTCGCAGCCCCCTGCGCAGGCACACTCAGTCGGCCTGCTGCTACCTGCATTTCCTCTTCCATCGGGGCTATTTTGATAAGCTGGTCCACCGCGTGTGGATATGGGATGAAGTGGGGTTCACTGTATTCTTCTGTTTGAACTTTTCAATAATCGTTATGTACAGTTTATACACAAATTGCAGTCTAAATGTGATATAGTCGATATAATATAAAATGTGTAGTATATTGTGAGTAAAAGTGCAGAGCGGTGTAATTGGTTTTCTAAAGGAGGGCGTTTGTTTTGTTTCGGTATAAAATATAGATTTGCAGGACAATATATTTGTGGAAATCGGAAAGCTGGTTGATCGAAAAGATTTGCCAGAGCATAGGACTTATAGTCAGAATCCCTTCCCTGGGAAGACATTTAAGGTACTTTTTCTAGTATTCAGTTTAGAACAAGAGGAAGGAAGATTTGTCTGTTCTTTTTTGAAACTGGACATAGAGAATGCAAGTGAAAGTAATGTGTTTCGGCTTGCTTATAGGAAAGGTAGTGCGCGAGGCGGTGACGTGACTTTCACCACCAAGATGGGGGATGTAGAAAAAAAGTTCAACACTTTCTATCCTGGGCAGGTAGACAAGATATTGGGTTTTGCCAAGGAGAGAAATCTACAAGAGGATGTGGCGATTTTGTCGGCCATGAAGGCATGTTTGATGGAGGATTCGGCAAACATCAAGTCGCAATTGCAAACGGTTTTTGATGGTTTCGAAAAGGAGGATCAGCAAGGTTCTGCATTCAGCGTTTGCTTTGAAACGAAGGCAGGACGAACTTACCTCGAAGACCTGTCGGTTATGAGGGAGACGATTACTTATTCCGCAACGGAAGGAAAGTCGAATAAGTACAATACCTTCTCTGAGGGTAATGATGAATACTGCTCCATATGCCTGGAGGTGGCAGATAAACTACATGGTTTTGGTTCTCCACTGAAGTTTTCTACCGTCGACAAGATGGGTTTCGTGAGTGGTTTCTTTAAGCAGAAGAATAACTGGAAAAACTATCCGATTTGCCCCTCTTGTGCCAGAAGTTTTGAACTAGGTCAACTACATGTTTTTAGAGAGTTGAGGAAGTACTTTTACGGGCGACCATACTTTATGATTCCCTCGCTACTGATGGGAGATAACAAAAAGTATTTGACAAAGGCTTTGAAGATACTTCGCGAACTGGATGTGAGTTATGCAAAGGCAGAGTTGGTGATTTCGCATGAAGCATTTCTGATGAAAAAGCTGGGGGAATTAGCTGATGACAAGGATCAACTATTGTTTACGATGTTGTTTTATGAGGAGAATCAGACAACCAAGGCACTGAAGGTGAAATTGCACCTGGAGAACATCAGAACTACCCGATTTCGCTTTCTGTTTTCTGAAGCAATGAACCTGCAAAAGCGGACAAGTTCGCTCAATCCTTATGCAGAGAATTCAAAACCGATCTTGTTTGCCTATTCCTGGGTAAGGACTTTCTTCGATAAGCATTTTCTGGAAGTCACTGAAAGCGTTTTTAGGGCTAAGCCGATCAGCGAGAAGTTTTTCTATGCACAAGTAATGCAAAAGATACGAACAGTTTATCTCGCAACTGGATTGGAAAAGGTCTTGAAATACAACTTTAAGTACTACACCCACTATACAAGTAAAGAGATTAAAACACAAACCAGTATTGTCTATATGGCCCTGATGACCTGGTCTTATTTCAATCGCATTGGTTTGATTGGAGATGAAAAAGACATCAGTAATATGAAAGAGGAATTAACGAAAGATACAGACACCGAAGTATCAACAGGTTTTGATGTTCAGTTGCTTAAGGCCTTTATTGGGGAGCATACAGATTTGTTTGCAGGAAACAGGGGCAGCGAAAGATCCGGTGTATTTACCCTAGGAGTTTTGGTGAGGCAGGTGTTCAATCAGCAAGCCAGAAATCTTGACGGAGCGACACCCTTCGAAAAAAAGTTGTTCGGTTACAATCTGGATGCAAGAAAGCTGCGGCTGATATATTCAGATGCACTAGAAAAGTTGGGCAGATATGCGAGTATTCATGCGTACAAGGAGCTGAAAGCTTATATGCATGATCTGTATTTTCCGATAAACGAAAAATTGAATCAGATTCCCAATGATGAGCTCTCCTTCTATTTTGTGGCAGGACTTGAGTACGGGAATCGTTTTAGATCAGTAAAAACAATTGAGGATGACAAAGATAATTGAGAACAGAACGGAGCTATTATTTCTGTACGACATTGAGAATGCGAATCCAAACGGAGATCCGCTGAATGAAAATCGACCTCGCTTTGATCATGAAGACAGTACAGCGATTGTCTCGGATGTTCGATTGAAGCGTACCATTAGAGATTATTGGTTTGAGTATAAGGGTCACAATGGTCAGGCGGACAAGGATATCTTTGTACGTGAAACAAAGACTGTAGAGAAAGACAACGAGTATATAAACGACGGGAAGACTCGTTCCGATCATTTCAAGTTGGACAAAAAGAAGACCAGCAAAGCGGAGCATCGGGATTACATCTTACAGCGTTGTATAGACATTAGGGTTTTTGGCGGGGTGCTGCCATTAGCCAAAGACTCTATTACGTTTACTGGTCCTGTACAATTCCAAATGGGTAGATCGTTGAATCGGACCGGCATTGTGGAAGAGATGGGTACAGGGGCCTTTGCTTCAGGAAAGAAGAAGCTTCAAGCCACTTTACGCACAGAGTATAAATTACCTTATGCTGTGATTGGCTTCAATGGGATCATCAATGAGAAAGCTGCAGCTTACAGCAAGATGACTGAGCAAGATCGGGAAGAACTCCTTGACGGCATGTGGAACGGCACAAAAAGCCTGATTTCGCGCTCCAAGTTTGGACAACAGCCGTTGCTATTGCTTTGCATAGAGTACAAAGAGCCTTTCTATATTGGAAATTTGAGGCAAAGACTAAGACTGGTGTCGGAAGCGGAAGACAAGATAAGAAGCGCCTCTGATTATCAACTGGAGATGGGCGCAATCGTGGAGCAGTTGAACCGCTACAGTGACAAGATCAAGTCCGTGACCTTGAGGCTAGACAGTCGCTTAACTTGCCTTGAAAATGGCGAGGTGCTGCAGGCCAATGGGATGGAGATAATCACAGTATGACATATGGTAGACTTACTGATATTCGATTTGTCCTCAGAATACGGGCATTTCAGAAAGTTTAACACTACCTCTTCTCCGCTGACTTATGCTTTTCCTACTCCGACTGCTTTGGCTGGGATTCTGGGAGCGATTTTGGGTATAGAGCGGGAGAACTCCGCTGGACTATTTCCAGCTGGTGTCACACCGGTGAATGAGCTGTTTTCGCCTGAGTTGTGCCAAATGGCTGTGCAATTGATTAGTCCTGTGAAGAAAAGTAGGATTGCCTTTAATCTAGTCAATACAGCAAAGTCCTTTTTTAATATAGAAAACAGAACGCAGGTAGAGTTTGAGCTCCTAAAGAATCCGTCTTATCGGATTTTCCTTGCGCATAGTGACAGTGGGCTACTTGCGGAGTTGAAGGAGCGCATCTCGGATCGCAGACACCACTTTACACCATACATAGGGCTTAGTCAATTTACAGCAATGTTGGAATACTGTAAGTGGGAGAGCGTGGAGGAGGTGCTAACTGACGAGACCTATACGGAGGTCATCTCTGCGGTTAACCTTTCAAAGCTTACTGCAGATCAACCGATAGAGTTTGGTAATGGGCAATATTCGATGGATACGATGCCGATGTCAATGAATCGGGACCGGGTGGTACAGAACTACTCAGAGGTTCTGTTCGAAATGCAGGGTAAATCAGTGATGGTGGCTTGCGATCATGTTGTGCGCACAAGTTATGGTAACATTCTCTGGCTATGAGGAAAGTACTTTCACATCCCGACAAGGAGCTTCAAATACATTTGGAGCAAGTGGCCAGACATTGCGCTGTTCAATTTCAGTCGGCAGCTGGTAACTGTGGTCTTGCACCAAGTACCCTTTACGGACTAGGATACATTGCTGGTGCGATCCATGACATTGGTAAGGCTACGGGTAACTTCCAGGTTTATGTTAGGTCAAGAGGTACTATAGTGAATCATCCTAAGCATCATTCCTGGATTTCGGCTTTTATAGCAAAGTTTCTCGCGCGGCGATTCTTGCAACTGGAAGGAGTTGAAGCCTTTGATTTGAAAATGCTTCCTTATTTGGTATTCATATCTGTAAAGAGGCATCACGGAAAGCTACTGGACTTTCAAGAGGAGGTGGAATGTATAGGTGCTAAGCAGCCTGATATGCTCTTTCAGCTCGAGGATCTCTGGAGTCAGGAACTTCTTGTGATTGTAAACAGTTTACTTGCCTCAATCAATGTATCGTTAGATTGGCAAGAGTTCGCCGAGTATTTGAGAGATTTTGAACAAGTAATGATGGAACATTCCGACTTCATTCTCGACGAGTATGCGGATGTCTGGGAAGAGCTGGAAAGCGATAGCAAAGTACAGTACTACTATTTGCATCAAGCTTTGTTTTCGTCTTTATTGTATGCGGATAAGACAGATGTAATTTTGGGTGGAGAACTAAGCTTGTCCGAACTTGATATGAACTCCATAGAGCGTTTTCGCATTTTGAAGCAGTTTGACAAGCCTACAACCGAGATCAACAGACTAAAGAACAAGGCATACAAAGATGTGATCTCAGGGATTTCTGCAAATTTTGATCCGAAGACACATCTATACTCCCTTACCCTGCCAACAGGGATGGGCAAGACAATCACTTCACTTGGAGCCGCAATGGCGATAAAGCAACAGTTAGGTGAAAGCTGTAGAGGGATTGTGGTCGCGATACCCTTTACTTCGATAATTGATCAAAATTTTGATGTTTTTGGGGAAATATTTGATGGTCCTACTTCGGATGTGTTGATGAAACATCATCATTTAGCTGAACCAGAATATAAGGTGGCTGAAGACAGTTTGGTGAATCCCAGCATCGATCAGAGTCGATTTCTTATAGAAACCTGGAATTCACAAGTGGTGGTGACCACTTTTGTTCAATTGTTGGAGACCATGTATTCCAATGATAAAGGTCGACTTTTGAAATTTAGTAATCTCTGTAATTCTGTGATTATCCTGGACGAGGTGCAGCAGGTAAAGTACCAGTTGTGGCCATTGATCAGAGCAAGTATGCAGGTGCTGGGGGAGCAGTTTGGGATTTACTTTATTCTCATGTCTGCAACTCAGCCTTTGATTTTTGATCCGGCTTCGGAGATTTCGGAATTGGTTCCGGAGCATCAGGGATACTTCCAGTTTTTTAACCGTACGAAATTGATCAACCGCACAAATGAAGTGATTGATCTGGAGGGTTTCTGCGACACCGTAGCGGATTATCATTATCAGCATTCGCGTAAATCTATTTTGATAATTCTGAATACTAAAGCGCACACTCTTGAGTGCTTTCAAAAGCTCTGTGAATTGCTCCCTAAGTCAAGTGCCCACCTCTATTTTTTGTCCACTTTGGTAACGCCTTTTGAGCGCAAGCGAATCATTGCAAAGATTAAGGAAGAATCAGATTTGCCTGCTGTGATCGTTTCTACGCAATTGATTGAAGCGGGTGTTGATATTTCTGTAGACACGGTATTTCGAAATTTAGCTCCGATCGATTGCTTGATCCAAGCAGCAGGGCGTGCTAATCGCTACTCCGAGCAGGATACTATATCCGAAGTGTACATTTTTCGTATAAAGGAGCTAGAAAAAGCTACGAATCTGATCTATGGTGTAGATCTGGTGCAAAAGTCAAAGAATGCCCTAAGCCACTTTGAGGAACTCGAAGAGCGGGATTATCTGGAATTGATTGCGCGCTACTTTAAAGAAGTGAGAAGACAGTCTGATTTGTCCCATTCTGATGAACTGGAGAGTATGGAAAAGTTGGCTTTCCAAAAAGTGGGCGAGTTTCGCTTTATAGAGCAGCAGGAAGCGGAATCAGTTTTTGTCAGCTTAAATTCGGAAGCTGAGTCTCTATGGCAGACCTACCTGGGCATATACGAGGACGACGACCTGGATAAACTCGAAAGACGTAGGGCTTTTTCCTTGATAAAGAACAGGTTTTACGATTATGTTATTAATGTTCCGTTACAATATGGGCAACAGAACATCAATTTTGACAGCGAGCCGCAACATCATTTTTATGTTTCTGATCTTCATGAGCCTTCGTCGTTTTATCATTTCCACGATCATGACTACCGGAGGAATTGGGGTTATGTGAGTGAAGATTCGGGCACCATTTTTCTCTAAATCTACTGATATGGAGCAAACCACCATTCACTTTTCGCAAGTACGGCTCGCTCAGCGAGACGGACATAAACTGAGGGGTTATTTTTCAAAGTTGTTCGGCTCTGAGTCGGACCTGTTTCACAATCACGATAGTGATGGAAGTAATATCTACCGTTATCCCTGGATCCAGTATAAGGTGATTCAAGGAAGCCCTATGATAGTTGGGATTGCTGATGGTGCCAAAATGCTAAAGCAGCGTTTCATGCGGGTTGAAGAAATCCAGATTGAGGATGTTACCTACCCGCTGGAATCAAAACAGTTAAGTAATAGACAACATGTTTTTGAACTAGGGGTAAAACTACACAGCTATCAGTTTTTGAGTCCCTGGTTGGCTTTGAATCAAAGCAATTTTGAAGAGTACAGAGCAATGGGGCCAATCGAAAGAAGCAGACGCCTGGAGCGTATTTTTGTGGGTAATGTTATCAGCCTCGTAAAGTCCGTTCGTTTTCAAGTCCAGGAAAGAATAGCTGTCAAAGTGAATGTGGTTGAAGTTCCAATAAGATTCAAGGGACAGAGAATGTTGGGCTTCAAGGGCTCCTTTAGCACGAACATTTTATTGCCGGAGCATATAGGTCTGGGTAAATCTGTTGCTCGGGGTTTTGGTGCTATTGGTTATTCGCGAAAGAATCGGAATGCAATTACATCTTGACACATACGGTACCTACTTGCATGTAAAGGATAATCT
>JAHDEE010000185.1 GCA_020629005.1 Chitinophagales bacterium | reverse complement strand
GTTTCGAAGTATTGAACAGAAGCTATCCGATTTCTATAATTACTTTCATCTCCATCAAAGAAACTAGCCGCTACTCCTGCCAAGGGTGAATCGTATTTTGAGCGGGTGATTTCTGTTTTAGTACCTGTGTTTATCCAGGCATCAAATTGAGCTGTGTTTTTGGCTATGGCATTGGTTAAACTATTGCTAGCCTGTTCGAGTGCACCTGCTTCATATACCCTTCCCAAATGATCGTATAAAGAATAAGAGTATTGTTGCTTTCCGCTTCGATCCACTGCCTGTTCTGGATTCTGTGAAGCCACAATTCTGCCCAGCCAATCATAATAGAAGACTGTGGCACCTATGTGATCTGGAATGGTTTGGTGGACCAACTGGTTTAAACTATTAAAGGTATAATCGCTGCCCATTTCGTGTGAAGGGTAAACTGCCGGCAGATTATTGTCGTTTAGGTGAGCAATGGCATCATTGGTCTGACTGACATTCAATGGTCGTACGCCTTTGGGCGGAATGGTCTTGAGTAGATTATTTGCCTGGTCGTAGTAGTAGAGTGTGGTATGGTATAGCTCTTCATCGTATTTGACACGGAAGGTTTCTGTTGGGCCCATGCAGTGTCTTATGTATCGATTGCGAACTTCTGCTCTCGTGGAATCCAAAAGACGTTGCCATTGGTAATAGGCATTGATCTCAGCTCCGTTTACCTGTTGCTGTAGGCAATCATTGATCAAAGGAATTTCTACGGGTTCGAAGTCCCATAAGCAGGGGTCGCAATCTGCCTCGGTGACAAATTCTTTCTTCTCTCCTTTGCTGTCGTACTTGAGTCGGATCTGCTCACAGTGTTCTACGATTGCGTTGGGATCATGAATATTCAACTTTTCTTCGGGCTGGTAGAGTCCAGGTTTCAATGATCTTGCGGACCTTGGCCTTGAGCCTGCGTTCAGGCTTTCTTGAACTTCTGGTGACACTTGAAGTTCTTCCAGGCATTCAAGAAGGCTCTTTTCGTCTGGCTCTTCTCTTTCGCAGTAGCTGAATGGGAAGCAAGTATTGTTTAAGTTTGCTTCGATAGTCTGTCCGTTCCGCAGTCTGATTTCTGCTATCGCATCGTGGGTGTAGCCCGTTTGTAGATCCAGCTTGGTATTGTCTGGTGTCAGCTTGGCGATCATTTGTAGGTCAGTGACCTGAATGCCTGCAGGAAGTTCCAGTGTAAAACGGCATTTCTTCCCGCTACCTTCCAAAGTTGCCTGCAACTTGTTTCCAATTTGAGTGGCCTGCCAAAGTGCAATCTTCAGCATCGATGGCTGTGGAAATTGCTGCTGCAAATCACCTACTAAATATGGATAAACATTGTCATTGCCACCCAATGTGTTTGCGGTGATGAGTCGATTGAGCATCTGTCCAACATCTGCGAGAATGGGTTCAGGTGGACAGTCCTCTCCTGGTGGACGGCAGACATCAAAGATTGGGCAAGTGGAAATGATCGTAACGACTTCTGTAAATGGACTGCCCGTATTCACATCCTTCCCACTATAAGTGGATTTAACAATTATAGGGCTGCCTGCAGGTGGTTCTTCAAATTCTAAGCAATCAATTCGTTTTAGTGACTCCCAAAAGGACCCAATATCCCCACCAAAGGAAACCGCCTGGGTAGTAAGAGTAAGTTCGCAAAGAGGAGACTTGGCAGCATCGAGAAACGAAATTGACAAAGTCCCGCTACTATCAATAAATCTGTACTTAATTTCTTTGACTTTGCTGGTACCTGATAAATTTTCAATTCTTCCAATGAGGAAGGGACTCACATTTAGGTCCGGAATGCTTATGAAATTATCTTGATCAAAATTTCCTTTGTTTTTGATAAGGTAGTTGATCATATCCCTGATCTCAATATTACAATAACACGAATCACATTGCTGAGCTAACTGCAACTGATTCTTAGCTTTCACCAAATCATCAAAATCGAAGTTGTAGGGGTCAATATCCGGAGACTTAACACTATAGACATCGGGAAAGCGTGGCATTTTGTCCTTGTATAGAGCTGCTGTTGTGGCGCTACAAGCTTGCTCAGTTGCAGCACCGCTTAAGCCTATGTAATGTGAGGCAAAACCGTTCCTTGTCCAGTCGAAAGGCATTTGTCCGATGCAGCCATTGTAGCCTCCTCCTTCTTTGGGCTTAGAGGAAGTCTGCTTTCCGCAATTGATCGCATACCTCGATCTATCCTCCAATTGGAGTTGCTCCTTTTTTGATATATATAGTGCCCTATAGGTCTCCCAGAAATAGTCGAGACTCACCCTAGTATTTAGGTTTGTGTTTGCCAGCCAGTTGGTGATGTCCGTTTCAGTGTAGGGTTCATTGGCTACGGAGAAGGTTGCTTTGGCTGCTATTCGTAGCATCGACTCTGCTGGGGAGCCAGCGTAACCATCAACGAATGATTGCATGGCATTGCGATTTCCCCCTCCTCCGTTAAAATAGGGATCATTAATTAAAGGCTTGTCTGTCAGAGCTGGACTCATACTAATATATCCCTTTGATTTTGCATCAAGCAGACTTGTGGTCAGCAATAGCTTGTTGTCAAAATCAAAGGAGGCACTTTCTCTCTCACACCACAGCAAGTAACAATACTCAGGGTGAAAGGCTAAGAGTGCTTCCGCCCACTGAGCCTCCCAGTAGATAAGAAAATACTCAAGTGAAGGGGCGTCCTTCGCCAGAATCGTCTTTCCAGGATCTTGAGCTTGAGGGTCTGGGATATAGGCATCGTTGCCATTGCTATCTTTGTAATTAAAACTTGGTGTTTTCCAGTATGCATTCGGCATCGCAAGACTGTTGTTTTGGTTGTAAACTGACAAAACATCAGTGGAGCGCAATGGGTTGGTCCCGCGATCAATCAATCCATATTGCCCTCCGGGGCTCACATCGACCAACATAGCCTTTCTGCCAATAACACAGCGGTTTTCATCTTCTGAGTCCTCCTCAACTATATTGCAATCTGACGGATCAATTTGGTTCATATAATGGTTGAGAATGGAATCATACTTGTAGGAGCATTCTTCTGTAAATCGCTTCATATAGTGATCCACAAATGCATCAGTGGCCTCAGTATTGATCGTCAAGCGCTTAAGTACGGTATAGGACCCCACGTCTAAGTCTAATGTAAAGGGCTTAGGAGGCTGGGGTAACAAATTATCAGAATCAAAACTTACGCCTGTATGGTTGCTGCAATCATCATTCATCGATGTAGGAGGATCAGCTGAGTCTGACTGAATTGGAATATTACTACTTGGGTTTTGCACTGGATTACCAGATGCAACAGTAGCGTTGAAAGGACCAATCTGAATGAATTCATGGAACTTGATTGCATTTACGGGGTCGCATTCATAGTTGTCTATCACTTGCAGTTCTAAATCGTAGGTGCAGTCCATGCAGACTTTTATGCCCATGCAGAGCAATTCTTCATAAGCACTATGACTCATTGTGTAGCGAAACTCATGTTCGCCAGCCGTAACTACTGTAAAAGAACGTTGTGCCTCAATCTTTTGCTCATCAGGCCAACTGGCATTGAAGGCAAGGAGGTCGATATCTCTAGAGATCACTTGATGGCTTTCTAGTTGCTCCAGATTATCCGGACACTCACCAGCTAAGGCAGTAGCGATTACATTGCCCTTTAAATCGGAGTACGAAACACTCAATTGCCCGTTTGGATCTTGTGCTACGTTCTTCTTGTAGTGATCAGCAAAGCCTACTTCATTTCCAAACCAGGAGCTCAATTCTTCTTGCGAAGGTGTGCCATAGTAGTATTGGGTTTCATGGCCAGAGCCGAATTTGTGGTTGATGCCTGCACCACTTTGCCTACGCACACGACCTGTTTGATCCGGTGTAAATTCGGTTTGCACAAAGGGAAAGTCCTCGGCGTCTGGAATATATGCATTATGGCCAGATCTGTCTGGGTTGTTTGGAGAGTAATATTGAGAGCTTCCACTATTATCGCTCATCGCAGCAGGAAGTATGGAGCAACCCATATCAAAGTCTTTCCAAGAGTAGGAAGCCCCACCACTTACTTGATTTAGGTTTTCATAGTACTTGAGTGTGGGATCATCGAGTGGCACAGGCAGGACCTGGATGGCTGCTCTGCCTTCATGATCATAAACTGACTCGCCTACCAGTGTCATTTGCTCGGTACTTAATCCCGTAACTGATTGGCGATTTCTATAGCTTCCATCCATGTAAGAGACAACATCTTTACGAAGTCCGTTCTCCGCATAAGAGGTAATTATTTGCCAGTTCTTATTGTCATTTTCGTGTGCACCGGGAATGTGAAACTTAGTTTTCCAATCTTCGACATTGGGAGCCTGAAAGGTTGCATCGGGAGCTGCAGCGAAGGGATTCGACCACTGTCCTACGATGTTGTAGACCTTATCAAGGGCTGGGTCGTACTGCTTTCCGACCCCGCGGACTCGGTACAGCAGATAGCCATGCTCATAAGTCACTGGCAGGGTGTATTTCCGACCATCCACTTGCACACGGCTAGCATTTCTGTCGAGATCATAATGCTTACCCAGGAGCAATAGGGCGGGATGCATAGGTCTTAAGCCCAAATAGTCATCAACATAGGCCCATTCCAACTCATAGGATTCGGCTCCAGGAATAGGATCCCAATCGATCTGTAATTGATCCTTGGCAGCATCATAGGATCTTCTTAGATCGGAAGGATATAGTCGACCCCTCTCGTCAAAAGGCTGGTAATGTTCAACAATAATTTCAGACTGCAAGTAGATGACTGGATCTGGACCAGCCAACAATGGGGCGAGTGAAGCGGTGGTGCTAAGGCTGCTGAAAACTGGTGTACCTACTTCATAGGTCACTTCTGTAGCACCCTCAAAGTGAAACAAGGATTGTTCTGTGTATTTTGTTCGCTCCTTCGGATCAAAGGATATACTAAGATCCTTTGTGTAGCTCACTGGGGCACTCGGGGAATTGTTAAAGTACGTCCATATCTTTACCTGGACCGTTAAGTCAAAGGCAAAATCAATATACTTTAGGGTTTCCGAATCAAATTTGAGAATGATTTGGTTGTCCGTCTTCCTTATTAGAGCTCCACTAGTGCCAGTTGGTAGTGCAATAAGATGCGGCTGCAGGTTGGTATTGGTTAGGGAGATTGATTGACGACCCTCAGTTGTTGCAGCAACTGAAGTTTGGCTGAGCAACGCTAAGCACAAGAGCAAGATTGGGATTCTAATCATCTTCATAGTTCTAGTATTGGAGCTGACGATAATTGTTGATGAAGTTGTAGTGGCTGAAACTTGTGGCAGGATGCGGTTCATTCTCGGTCCACAAAATGTATCGGCTAGCATCACTTAGCCTGTCAAGTTTATCCTGGTCTATCATTGGCCTATAGGAGATTTCCAAACGTGATTGTTGCAAGACCTCCTGCTTTCCTTCTTTGAAATAAGTCGCGCTTTGATTGTAAAAGATGATCAGCTTTACCGTTCTGTAATCCTGTTTATCATAGACTATCTCGTAGCGTTCTATCTCTGTATTCCGCGTAGTAATCCTTAGTATAGCAAGACCCTCCCCAAGGTCTTCAATCAACAACTTGTCTTTCACCTCTTGCAAAGACTCTAAGTATGCATTGGGGTTCGTCTGCTGATTACTGGATAGATTGTTGGCCACAAAAAGAAGCCTATCTGTATGGTCAAGACCTATAATGTACTCGGGTGCCGTGATACTCACCACATCTCCCATCCGAGAATAGATCAACTCCTCATTCTTGAGGTAGATACCGGCTTCTTCGAAGTGTATGACCGAGGACTCATGACTTTCGTAAAGGCTGTAGGTGAGTTCAAAACCGAATCGTTCCTGATCCTCATAGAATCCCTGAAGACCGAGAATGACTTCATCGACTGTTTGGCTTTGAGCAACAGCCGGTGCAAGCAAAATACTTAGGAGGCTAACAATTTTTAGGAATTTCATGTTCTTAGGGTTTTCAGATTATCGAGGTCGAGCTCCTGATGCTTGACCAGCTTGATTACTTTGTGTACCGGGAGTCGGATATTTCTTCACTAAGGAACTTCGAGACTCCTGAATCGTCATAATGCCTCGTTCTGTTTCCTTCTTGATTCTGATCAATTCACCCGAGGCATCATAGTCGTAGAAGGAGGCATATCCATTGTCATCCAATTCGGCTAAAAGCTTAAGTGAAATGTCATCGTACACAAAGTTTTTCATAGAGCCATTAAATGGATAGATGCGTAGGTCATCAAAATACACTTGGTGACTTATGCTGGTATTCGGCGCAAGATTTTGCAGTCTAATCATCAAGTCTGTTGCATTATCGTCTATGTCAAAGACACCGTAGATTCTTTGCCAGCCTTCAATGATACCGCCCTGCGCTTTGAACACACTCATCTGCACCCCATCATCAATTTCGATGGCATGATCCACATAGTTTGTTGCTCCGAGACCGTCATTCTCCTTCACCCAAGCGGTTAATACATATTTACCTGGTGTAGGACTAAATCCTTCAATGCAATCATCACAATCGTCCAAGACAAAGGGTTTGTTGGCGACATTAGCCGGATTTGTAATTATGGGAATTGTAACTGTGCCGCCAAGTGCTGCATCGATCAGCGAAGGGTCAAGGGCAGATGGCAGGGAATTATCTATACAGGGTGCAGCTACCACCGGATAGGAGAGCTCAATTTGCAAATCACTATCAACATTTAGTGAGTATTTACCCGTATGGTATTCCTGATCTGTAATCGGTGATGAGCTCCTTCCGTTGGAAGTCAACTGTCCTGACCCTAAGCCAAAATGCCTTTGCTTCGGACATAGGATATCATTAATCACAGCCAGTCTGTCATTGTAATAATAATCTTCAAAGCCATCAAAAGCTGCTTCCTGATATCTTGTATTGGCTGCAACTCCCGTAACCAACATGTCGTGATAACCCAAGGTTTCGCAAGAGAAGCGTCCAAGGCGATCAACATTCTCGAGCTCCGTCCCATTTGGGTTAAACTTGGTTACGCTAGTAGTCCAGGTCCATTGATTGCTGTTTGGAGTCCACAATTGCTGTGCAGCGTCAAATTGAGGGTTTTGCCAGAATGATCTAAAGTTGCTGTAAAACCCATTTTCTCGGATATTGGTGCTAGAACTTGATACTACATCAACACTTCGATCTCTCTCACTAAGATGGACCCAGGATCTGAGGGGACGCCAGGCACCACGAACATTCTGCAAGAATGGGTTTAGATTTTGAGGCTGACCGGATTCTGGATCATTACAACAGTAGGTTTGCCACTCGTCGTGATACTGTATGGCTCCAGCATTGATCACCCTGTAGTCCGGATCAATGCTTGGGTTCCTGTTATCAAAATTCAATTGTCTACCTACAATCGGATTGTTAGTTGAGGTGATGGAGCCAATCGATTGTGTGGGCATGTTTCTGTGGCCTGAACGGATAATTTTGATACTCACTGATTGACCAATTGAATTAATGCTCACTGGATTCCCACGCTCATCAATAATGTATATGCTCGATGGATTTACATGCAAGACCCAGGCCTTTGGGTGTATAGCAGCAATTGGTTGTAAGGGGCTTACTATATTCTCTATCAGCAATTCATCTCCCGGGAAAAACATACCCGGCTTTGTGACATTTGCAACACCATTGCTAACAGTAGTTGCTTTGTCCGTAAAACCCTGGTTCTTGTAGGCCAGTGCCATCCCTTCATAAGACCAATGTGCTGGAAGCTTCAGGTTATAGATTGGGTCATTGAATTCATTGTAGGTTTTGGTGAGTATTACTTCACCCGTTTCTGCATCGTAGGCAAGATTTTCTGTTTCAATTTCAGAACCTAAATCCCAGGCAACGGTCTTTTCGAGAATGCCATTCTTTTGAATGACCTTGGTCAAAGTCATGGATCGAAAACGCTGCTCGTTTTGTTCAAATGAAGGCCAGGGAACTGGCACGATCGCAGGTATCGGACCTAAGGCAAATCCATCAACGTTGAAATTCACTCCTCCCGAAGTAGTCAATGATTTTGAATATCGGGCATCGGCAACCATATCGTAGTCTACACCTAAGCCCCCTTTGCTGACAGATCCATCAGGCTTGATCGTCTCTACTAAATTATCAAGATCCCCAGCTGCATCCAGCTTATACTTATACTCTACTTTCGAAATCAATGAGCCTAGCTCGTCATATACCGCCTTGGACCGCGCCTGTCCATGCATGTTATTTTTCTCGACATAGAAGCCTTGGACCGCATTCATGTGTTCTTTCATCTTCAGCTTTAACAGCGAAAAGATAGGAGCCATTCGCTTCGGTTCCCTTTCAAGGGATGTGTTACCCACCTTAGTTGGAAAGTCTCTCGCCGTGAAGTATTTCATCACTGAATGCCCGGTTGAAGTTCGACCCACATCATACTCGTTTCCGGAGCTATCTTTGGGCTTTATATTGCGAACTTTGATTTCGCTATAAACTATCTGCGGGCCCGGCATTAGTGACTCTGCTAAGGGCAAAACTGTATAATGTATATTATCGATCGCCCATTTCCTTTCTTCATTTACTACTATATGATATCGATGTGGGTTCTCCTCCCCTCCTATCATTGGTTCCCAGGAGGCGACACCACTGCTGATGTTCTTTTTCAGGCCACTGTCGTAGGTAGTGTAATCATACTCCTGCCCGTACATTGCAGATATTCCTCCGGTCGCCATACTTGCCCAGTTATCCTGGATGGTGATTTGTTGAACATGTGCTCCACCTCCAAACTTCATTTTATTCGGCTCGAACAATCTGATCATTGATCGTCCTTGGATATCGATCTCAGCGGCATATAATCTATCAAAGCAAGTCTTATTGAAGGATTTAAAAAACTGTAGTACTTGTGTGCCTAAAGAAAGAAATGGTTGAATACCATTTGGCAGCTTGTTCATCAGGTCATCAGCCTTTAGATTTGTAGAGCCATAGGCAATTTCGGGCAAATTCTGTCTCAGATATTGAAGAGACATTTTGGTAATCGGAGAAACGAATTCTGAGGAGTTATCATTAATGGGAACGGCTTTGAGTTTGAGCCAGGCCTTCGGACCATCCGTAGTGGATTCGAGTCCGCAATCTGTGATCTGAGCATAGACATTTACATACTCCCAGATGTCTGTAGAATTGAGCTTCACAAAGCACTTTAGATAGACATACTTCTCCTTATCTTTCAGATCACCTAAATATCGTTCGTCAAACTCTTGCTTAGTAGCAATCGAAGCAGGCACATCTATATAGACCCGACCATTAAGGGCACCGATCGGGGATCCAGAATGTAGGATTGATCCCTTATGCGTTTCGACTCCTTTGATCTTGAACATCTGCATAGCTGGCAAGTCTTGTACATGACTATAGTGCTTGCCTCCATATTGCACTTTTATCGTACCTCCAGAAGGCAGATCAATTTGTTTTAAGCTCCAGGTTCCTGCATCTGGATTGGCCCGCCCAGGGTCCTGCTCTGCATAGGGCATCTCGCTGTTAGAAATTGTTAGGTTTCCGTCATTTCCTAGTGGTCGCTGGCAATCTGGATTAATGGTGTTGGGCTTATAGGTCCCCCAGCGATCATAGGATTTCATATCATAAGTCACGCCTTCATTTTTATACTTGAAGGTATATTTGGATAGCGCCGCCTTATGTGAATGCCCGTAAGTGACGTGTAGCTGCTTTAATGTGAGCTTGCCTTTGTTGGAAGCCGTAGAGTTAGGCGCTCCCGGACAGAGACTATAATCGTAAGTAAAGACAACTGTCTTGATCGGGGTGGCATCTTCTTTGTTCTGCCTACGATCTGGCTTTGAGTACAATACTATCTTATCCAACTTTACACTCTTGTGCATGGATCCTATGCCCCCATCTTCACCCTCTACTCCATGTCCATCATCACGGTTGGAGTAATAAAACTCGGCCACCATGGTCTTGGATTCAATAGAATGAATCTGCCAGATCTCCTTTTCACCGTAGATATAGCTTCCCTTATCATCATCTGCTAGTGAATATAGTCCAGCCTGGTAGTTTGCTTTCTTCTTTTCTATAGGAAGTCGCCATTCGTAGGCTTCATTGATTCGTGAGTAGTTGAACTTTGTGTAGCTGCCATTATCATCTTCAGAAAGCCCATCCTGTGTGAGGTCTTCATAATCCTGGCTGAGCACAGCCGACAATAAATAAGAGTGGGCATAGGCTGGGGTGTTAACCGCATTGAAGTAGTGATCCTTTCCAAGCTTATTTCCAGTGGTATTATCCCCTTGATGGTAGTTTACCAAGCCTGTGGTGCAATCGACCTGTCTTCCAGAGACATTGAAGCTGACTTCACGCTTTTTCAAATTGTAGGCAGGTATTCCAAACACATAGCGCATACCATCCGGACGCAGTGTTGTAATCTCAGAAATATGGTGTGCCTTTCTGCGGGAGTTCTGCCTCTGCACAGTTCTAATGTTGCTAGCACCATTGCCATGTCGCAAATCTATAAACTCGTTTAGGGGATAATTTTCTATAGAATGGACCTGTAGATGAGAAGCCTCCTTAGCTGTCAAATACTGAATGGCTTGACTTCGTCTCTGTCTCTTTCTACGTTTCACGTCAGTTGGGATGGGATCTGTCAAAGGTTTATCTCGATGATTCATGAGCTTGCTTGCCACATCAACTTTAAATGTACCATTTGCACCATTGTTAAGATCTGGGCCTACGACAGTATCCTTACCAATCGCTTTATAAAAGGAAAGGTCTGTATCTACAGCCATTTCTCCAGCTGCTCGAAAGTAAGCCGGCTCGAAGTCATCACCAATTGATTTACCCTGAAACTCGAAATCCTTGAAGCTCGAATTATTCTTATCATCCCACTTTTTAGAATGACTATCTGTGTGATTGAATTTAAGATCAACGCCAGCATGGAAAGCGTTGCCTGGCCCAGCTTCTACTCCGATCGACCCACCATTGCTGATGGAGCTTGATTTGCTATCAAACATGATCCCGACGTCTCCCCTCTTCAATTGGTAGCTACCTCCAATGCCTTGCCCTGCTACTGAGTAGATATCTTGACCTCGCACAACAGTAGGAAGAGCAGCAGTGTGTTTATGAAATGCGCCATCGTTTTCTCTACTAAAGTCCATGGTGGCCGAGACATCAGACTTCCCATGTTGCGAGTACAAGGTTCCGAAAGTTGGGCGAGTGACAATATTTTGTCGCAACCTTTGTTCGGAATAATATCCCGAAATTGAGGGGGAAGTAAATGTTCCGAACAGTTCAGCTCCGATAGGCTTGAAGCTAAAAGACACGGAGGAATTGCTCATGGGCATTTCGATATTCGGCATATGGCTTGCACCTGCAAAAGAGAAAGTCGCATTAGCCACTGCACTGCCAAGCGAAAGGTTGTAATTCTTTGCAACTGGCTTATCATTAACTGTCTCCCAGTAGGAGATGTTTGAGGATTCCGAAACGCTGGTAGATAGGCTAAAAGATTGTAAACCGCTTCTCGAGTTTACTGCAAATCCCGAATTCGCACCTACCATCATAGTACTGACGTACTTATAGTCCTCTGAGTCTGTCTTGTGTTTCTCTTCTCCTACAGCTTGACTATAGTTCAAGTTTGGTGCAAAGCTCACCCCTCCACCAGAACTTGCGTTCAGTCCGATTGAAGAAGTCAGTTTCCCGCCTCCCTTCAAGCCTGCAGAGAAGGAAGGCGACACCCCAAACTCGTAGCCAAGTCCCTTGTAGTTGTTGTAGTTTACTCCCATGCTTAGATTCAAATCCAGTGAACGTTTCAAGGTCTCACTGCCAAACAGTTCGATGCTCGCCGCACCAGAGATCCCAAAGGTCTGATTGGGTCGCATATTAAATTCCTTTGTCACCTTATCACCTTTGAAGTCATCTGGTAGTGCTCGTACATTTCTGTTGATCACACCGGGATTGATGGTCCATCCAAGGCCTACAATTGTTGATTCCTGATCGGCAGTGATTCCTGAATGGTAAGACAGATTCAGGGGATATCCTCCGATATCCAACAAAGGGATATTGTATTGAAAATCCCCACTCGGAAGATTCACCATTTCGGTAGTTCCAATCGGTTCAAATGACTGAAACTCCGGCTGGGACGGCCCACCTGATAAAGCCATCAATTGAAGTGGGTGGGCTATCTCGAATGTAAAGAGTAGCAGCAGGAACCAGGCGATTTTTGTTTTGTTCTGGCGTATCATGGGCTAGGAATTGATTTGGATCTCAATGGTTCTATTAGTCAATATTGGGTCTTCAACTTTCAGGGTTTTGTGGGTATACACATCCGGGCCAGTAAAGGTCAGAATAAAGTTTCTGTAAGGCAGATCCATGTGGGTTCTTTCCAGATGACTGTCCAGACAAGACAGCTTGCTGCCTTCGGATTCTAAGGAAAGCTGCTCCTTGAAATCAGAGATATAGTATAGTAATCGCTCCTGGTGCTGCTCCGGGGATTGAATTCCAAGTTTGAGCAAATCAGCTCTAGAGTTTGTCAGGGAGATTCTAAGAACAAGTTGCCGAATCGAATCACCTGGCAATGGCGACTTATTTAGGTCATGTGCCTCGAAGTTGATGCTTGGTTCAATGTTGGTGGGATGCGTCTGTTTACGCTCTCTCATAAATGCAGTAGCAAATACCAGGAGGAGCACAGTGGTTATGGGCGCTATAATTTTCATTACACATTGCTTTAATAAACAACTTGAAACACATCTAATGTAAGCCAGATGAAGTATTGATGTCGAGTATTGTTGATGAACGGTAGCAACAACCTATTTAACGGCATCGACAAACCATAATTAGATATTGACGACGTTGATCAAGAGATACAAACTGTATTATAACTCCTTCACCACGAGCAACACAAATGCAAAATAGCCCCG
>JAHDEE010000184.1 GCA_020629005.1 Chitinophagales bacterium | reverse complement strand
ATAACACCTTGATTTCCAAGAGAAATTCATGGACTGTAATAGCAAATAGCCAAAATGAAAAACCTTTCAGTTCAAGCTTCAAGCATTGTTTAGGTGATTTTGTGCCATTTTACTTCGGGCCAAGAATGCCAATGCTCTATGTAATTCAAAATGGATTTCATGGAGTGACGCAGAGATCACCGAGTGAGCTTGTTTATTGTGTAAGCTCCGTTGCAAAGGTGCAGGAGACCGCCTTAGAATTTATTTTTACCGACGGACATGCTACTGATAGACTGACAAAGGCCTATGCAGCAAGCTATGCCGCTAAGGTTAGGGATATTGTTTCCTTTGACGATATTGTCAAAGAATTTTGGACTGAAGAAAACGATCGAGATACTAAGCGCAAGAAAGAGGCAGAATTCCTAGTCAAGGGGGATTTGGCTAGTGAGCATTTAAGTGGATACTGCGTTTACAATAGAGAAGCAAAGGACAAATTGGTTGGGATGGGAATTCGTTCCAAGATAATCGCTATTCGTCCAAATTATTACTTCTAATACGACAATATATGATTCAGCTTAAGACGGGAAACTTATTAAAATCTGATGCAGAGGCTCTGGTAAATACGGTCAATACTGTAGGAGTGATGGGAAAGGGGATTGCATTGCAATTTAAGACACTGTTCCCTTACAATTATAAGGTCTATCGTAAAGCTTGCAGAGAAGGAAAGTTGGAGATTGGACAGATGTTGGCCGTCAAAGACCAAAGTGTTTTAAATGGTGATTGCCTTGTGATAAATTTTCCTACAAAAACACATTGGCGTAGTCCATCGAAATACGAATACATCGATAAAGGACTTATTGCTCTTCGAAAGCTAATTATTGAATCAAAAATTCAATCGATTGCTATACCGCCATTGGGTTGTGGTAACGGAGGTTTGCAGTGGTCAATTGTGAAGACCAAGATCGTCGAGCACTTGTCAGATCTCGAAGCCCGAGTAATACTTTACGAGCCATCAAAAACGATTACGGAGTTGCCTCTGCAAAAAAACACAAAACTAACCCCAGCCAGAGCAATGCTGCTATTTGTCGCCTATCGATTGGTTCAAGAAGGAGAATTTCTTTCTGAATTCTCCGCTGAAAAGATTTGCTATTTCTTGCAACGGTTTGGAGCTAAAGAGCAATTCAGACTCAACTATCTCCCGAAATTCTACGGACCGTATTCTGGCAAGGTGAAGCATATTCTTCATCATCTTAATGGAGTATACATTAGAGGGTATCAAAGCAAAGACACAAAACCATTTGAAGCTTTTGATCTGAACTTTGAATCCAAAGACCGAGTACTAACATACCTTGCCGAGCGACCCACCTTCCTCAAAACTGCTGAAAAGACTGACAAGTTTCTTACTGGCTTATACAGCGATTTTGGACTCGAGCTGCTCTCTTCAATGGACTTTGTCGCTCTCGAAAACAATCTTCAAACGAAGGAGGAAATAAGGAATTACCTGCACAACTGGAGTGAGAGAAAAAGAACAAAATTCACTGATCAATCCTATATTGATATTGCTTATAAACAATTGCAGGATCATGGATTGATCTTTGCAGCCTAGAAATACTGTGCTCTGTGTATTCCCATCTGCTCAGTAGATCGGTAACAGTGGTTTAATACTTTCCTTTGACCACAGAGATTGACCATCAGACCAAGCTAACGACGCGACGGGGACGTCACGCCGGGCGGTCGAAGGCTCGAATCCCAAGCCGTGGTCCGTAATCCGGAATCCAAAAACCTAAAACCTAAATCCCAGATCCCCAAAACAGAAACTTACGTCCAACCAAGCTATCGGCGCGACGAGGACGTCACGCCGGGCAGGCGAAGGCCCGAATCCCAAAACCAAAAACCTAAATCCCAAAACAGAAACTTACGTCCAACCAAGCCATCGGCGCGACGGGGACGTCACGCCGGGCGGTCGAAGGTCCTAATCCCGGTCCGTAATCCGAAACAAGCGCGGCGGGGTGGCGGCGCAAATAGCCCTGGGTGAAGTGGTATGAGGTGCTCAGCTAGCGTGGCGACTGCAAGCCAATGCTGGCACCGACCTTAGGAGGTGACGGCAGTGGCGCTGCAGGAGCAGCTAGATGAGTGCCGAATAAGAGCGGAACACAGGCAAGCCGATTGCGTGTAGGGATTTTGTTTCGCTCCCTAAATCCCAAACCCCCTACTCAATCACCACCTCAGCCCTTTCAATCGCTGAAGCGCTAAAGAAGCCCAAAGCACCATTACTCACATTACTGGGAATATTGGCTGGGGGTGTGTCGAATGGACTACCGCGCCACTCGGTTTCCAAAAACATCGCGATGATAAATTCGTAGTGCTCCTCGCTGGTACTGATGATTTCTAATCCTGCGGTGTCACCTGGCTCGTAGATCGGATAGCCGATAGGCACTCCATCTATGTAGCTGCCGTTAGCACCATCGTCATTGGTGAACTCCCATTCGGAAAGGGTGTCGGACTCTAATATGCCGTTTTTATAATTGCGGAAAATGTAGTGATCCAAGGTCGCTTCCGGCTCTTGGCAATATAAAACAGTTACATACTTGTCGCCATCTTCCGATTCTCCGTAAGGGTCTAGATCGTAAGAGAGCGAATCGATAGTGGTGATCGGATGCATGTATGCACTCGCTTCGTAAAGCGCACCATCGTAATCAATGCTAAGCAGATAGGTTTTGCCTGGACTGCCCGCATAATCACTGATCTCGTAAAGTCCATCTTCTGTTTCTTCCAGTATGACCTCGCTCTCGCCGTCGCTGATCGTGACATTGGCTCCGGTAGCCAAAGGTGCCGGCTGATTGGCAAAGTAATCGGAAGTAAGCGTGAGCCGGATTTGCTTGGGACCGGGTTGGTTGGTAATCCAACCTTCCACAACCAGTCTTTGGCCTTCGGAATCATTTAGGTCCAGCTCTATAGGTTCGGTGCAACCCACGCCCAAAATTAGCGCGAAGGCGATGCAGATGTTTCTTAGGGTTTTCATTAGAATTTGAAATTTTTGGTTACCGATGGGATAATCGGGAATAGATAGGTTTTCTGTGCGCGAGTCACGTTGGCGTTATCAGGATCCTCGGAAAAGAGAATACTGAAGGCGTTCTTTCTATTGTAGCCATTGAATATCGAGAATACCCAATCGCCACTTATTTTGCGGACCTTCTTAGGATGCAAAGTGGCCGAAAAATCCATGCGGTGATAGGCAGGCAATCTACGGTCATTGCGATCACTATAGACCGGAGCGATCATACCCGCATACTCGAAGCGACCAGTAGGCATGGTGACGGCTGATCCGGTTCCATAAATCCAGGTCATTCCAAAATCCCAGCGATCATTCAGCTCATAGGAAGCAACAATAGATAGGTCATGGGTTTTGTCGTACTTAGCCGGATACCAGTTATCATTGTTGATGGTTTCGATCTTCTTTTCCGTTCGGGAAAGGGTGTAACCAATCCAACCGGTGAGCTTGCCCTTTTGCTTTTTCACCAGTAGCTCCATACCGTAAGCTCGGCCCTTACCAGTTCTCAGCTCTCCCTCCAGTTCAGGATTTAAAAGCAACTCAGCATGATCGCGGAAGTCGATCTGATCGTGCATGTTCTTATAATATACCTCTACCGAAGTTTCAATGGCATTGTCTTGAAAATTCCTAAAGTAACCCATTGCCCACTGATCTGCTCGCTGCGGTTTTACATTCGGACTAGCAGGAAACCAAATGTCCAGAGGCGAGGAGGAAGTCGAATTAGAAGCCAATTGTAGGTACTGAGTGGTTCTGTTGTAGCTGGCTTTGATGGAGCTATTGTCACTCAAAGTATAACGCAATCCAATCCGCGGCTCCAGCGATCCGTAGGTCTGATAAATATCGCCCTTTTTGTAAACCGTGGAATCGATTGCCTCATATTGCGCATCGAAGTTGTAAACTGTACCTGGCCCTATATTCTGAAAACCTGTCACACGCAATCCATATTGAGCCGTCAATAGAGGAGTGATCTTAGTTTCGTTGCTGAGATACACTGCATGCTCCAGGGCATGAGTGGGGTTGGTCCCCAATTCATTGAAAATCGTCTCATCTCCTACTCCACGAGCCTTGCCAGGATTAAATTTATGTACCGTAGAAATCAGCCCAAATCGCAGCGTATTACGCGTGTTTGCAAAATAATTGAAATCCATCTTGCCAGTCCAATCTCGTATATTGGATTTCCACTCAAAGGCTGTCGAACCCTCAGGCTCTCCCAGGAAGTAATCGAAGTTGGAATAGATAGCCGTAAAATTGCTAAACAGCTTCTTGTTGTAAACATGATTCCAACGCACACTACCGGTAGCATTTCCCCAGCTAATCTTAAAATCAGAATCGCCAAATACATCCCTTCCAAAGTAGCCCGATGCATAAATCCTATCTTTCTCCCCGAGCTTATAGTTAGCCTTTAAATTAAGGTCATAGAAGTATAGCTGACTATCCCGCACCGTAGAATCTTTCGAAAAGATGGTAAAGACATCCGCATAAGTACGGCGACCAGAAACCAGAAATGATCCTTTGTCTTTCACAATCGGCGCCTCCAATGTCAAGCGACTGGAAATAGTCCCGATTCCCGCCGAACCGGCAAAACGTTTCGAATTACCTTCCTTCATTCTAATATCCAACACCGAAGAAAGCCTGCCACCATACTCCGCCGGAATTCCGCCTTTGTACAATTTCACATCCTTCACCGCATCTGGATTGAACACAGAAAAAAAGCCCATTAAGTGGGCCGCATTGTAGACCGGCGCCTCATCCAGCAAAATCAAATTCTGATCCACCGCTCCTCCACGCACATAAAATCCGCTCGTGCCCTCCCCTGCCGTCTGCACGCCCGGCAGCAATTGAATGGCTTTAATGATATCCACTTCACCCATTAGCGCAGGGATTTTAGAGATGGTTTCCACACTCATTTTGGTGTTACTCATCTCCACAGTTTCCAGGTTCTCTTTCTCGCTCTCCGCGGTTACCACCACCTGTGTAAGCAGGGTTCCTTTTAGTCCAAGCTCCACATCTACTTGCTCATCTTTCGTAAGCTTTACAGCAAATGCCTGGCTATCATAACCGACATAGGAATAATTTAGGGAGTAATCTCCTGCCGGCAAGGTAATAGAATAAAAGCCGTACAAATTGCTCACGGCTCCCGATTCCAGTTCGCCCACATACACGGTTGCACCAATCAGTGCTTCTCCATTATCGGCATCTCTAATATGCCCGCTAATAGTAAATTTTTCCTGCGCCATGCTCCACGCTGTTCCTAGCAGCAGCAGGCAAAAACACAGGATTGGGATCTTTTTCAGGGTTAATTTCATCACTTGGGTTATTCTGTTTCCTTAGTGACGAATAAGGCCGCAGCTACCCCTATCGATTGCTTAAATAAGTCTGATAATTTTTAGGAGCGAGGTGTCGGTCCTTCTCGCACCGGGCTACCCGCTGTCCATTACAATGGAACTACCATCTGAGCGCTTCGTGTATCCACTGCCGTGGTCTCTCCGGCAAGCTCCGAGCCCCCGCCAGTGGCACACTCAGTCGCTCAGCTGGCAGCTCCATTTTCATTTCCATCGGGGCTATTTTGCCACTGGGATTGGGGATCATGGATTTGGGATTTGGGATTTGGGATCACGTCACACGCTGCAGAGTGCGTAAAAACTATTTCGCCTGCCAGAAAAAGGACTTTGCGCATATTAATGTGTGCAACTCGTAGTCCTAATCTGTAATCTGTGTTCCGTGATCTGTGATCTGTGATCTGTGATCCGCGACCGCGATCCCAAACCAAAAACCAAAAACCAAAAACCAAAAACCAAAAACTAAAAACCAAAAATCCTCCTCGACACTGTGCCACATTCGGTTTCTATCTGTAAAAGGTAAATGCCGACTGGCGCACTACAAAGATTGATAGCGAGCCGGTAATCGTTGACTTGCAGATGTCTTTGTAGCAGCAGTCCGTTGGTTGCCTGAATGCTAGCTTCGAATATCTTGCAATCACTGGTAAAAGTCCAACCACAACTCTCTTGACAAAGAATAATGTTTGGCTGTTCTTGAGGTTCCTGCCAGCCATCGTCATTTTCTAATTTTAGGCTAGACTTATTCGAAGGTGTTCGCGGCTCAAATTTTTCACCATCCACTCTTAAAATTGCGCTTGAAGAGATCCAGATTTCAAAGTCGACTTCTCCTGGTTGCTTCCCAGCTATGTCATCAATCATGATAAAACTTGCTGTTGCAATTTGCCCTTGACCACTGGAACTGATCTGATCAACCTTTGAGATACCCAAGTCGATTACGCCTTTGGGTTGATGTTTGGCCAAGGCTATGAAATCCACGTCTTGCTCACCCAGCCAGGAGTTGGAAAAACTAATAGTGACACTTGCCATGTCAACCAGCGTGGTGTCGAAACTTAGGCTGGCGGCTACTCCGTAAAACTCATTTGCTGGCTCAGCAGATGTTCCCAGAATGACCGGTACGGTCACTGCTGCTCCTTCCTCTACGGATGTCGGCATTTCCAAAAAGAGGGGAATGGCTGTTGATTCGAACTCATTCGTCTTTCCTACTCTCGCTGAAGCATAGTTTTGCAGGATGGCAGCTTGATCATCAAGATCTACCAGTCCATTCCCGTCGCAGTCGGCATGTTTGGAATTGGCACTGCTGGCCGGCAGTTCCGTTGGCCAATTTATGCAGTTTTGCGAAATCCACTCTGTACTGGAAAAAGCTCGTGCAGGACCAGTTAAGGACATTTGCAAACCCAGGTCCAGTAAGTCCATATTGTTCACAATTCCATTGTCGTTAACATCGCCAGGCCAAACCGGATCAAGGCAGTAATTGATTTGTGGATCATCCAGATCAAAACACAGCCCACAGCTATCCCAGAGATTCCCCGGGCAATGATCATCCTGATCAAGATCATTGCTGACGGTTCCCGAGGGTGTGGCCCCCTGGCAGTGCCATATGAGGTGATTTGGGTTGCCTAATCCATCATTGTCCATATCTCGGAAACTTATTGATCCAGCAAAGCCGGCGGCACATTGCAATTCAACAGTTAGTAAATCGAGAGAATAATAGGATTCGATAAGAGATGATGTACCGGTTCCATTGGTATCGATCAGCTGCACAGCTGACTGATTATTATTCCAACCTGTGAGCGAATAGCAGGGTACAGCGAGACCGGCATCCTGTTGGTGATACTGCCTTTCCATCATGGCGCTGAACAGGATGAGTTGTGGAATGCTACTTGGCATTCGAGCTTCTCCTATGGCTCTGTAGTTCACAATGGTAAGCCAATCCTTCAAATCTGTAATCGAACCAATGGTATCCAGCAGTTCACAGAGTGCGGGATCGGACGATAGTGCCGTACAAAACTGACTCATCAGATCGTAATTGGCCTGTGCCTGTAGCCTGCTCCACATGATGCCCGCATAGCGTATTCTTATACCCGTATCAGGCATTTCCAATAATCCTTGCGCTTGCAGATCGGAGATTGTTATACTTGCGTCATCTGTGATCGCTAGTAGCGTATCGGTGTCGGTGCTTAGCTCAACGAGATAGTTGTAGCTGAGGCCTTCCGGCAAAATTGCATCTACAGGAACGGTTACCCCATTAGCGGCGGTCAAGATGCCGGAAGCGGTGACAGCTGCCAGTGAGGAGCTGCCCTGGGAAAAATCTAAGTGATCGGTGCTGTCTTTGGGAAAGCTGAGTTGAAGACTGCCCGCCCACATAGCTTCAGCCTCGCTACCGGCCAGAACATAATTGCCCTGGCATAACGACTGTGCAGAAGCCTTGTTTGTAAATATGTCTATTGAGCTATTTAATAAAATTAGTAAAAGTGTGTAATAATAGTAACGTACTGAGAATTCTAGCGTAAATGGTTTCATGTTAAAATAAAATTTGGATTGGAAATATTGCTTATGGTGTTTACTGATATCACAATAGATCCCCAAAGGGTATTAGGGTAATCCAAAATCTCTTGTCATGCCGATTCCAATTGTCTCTCGCTGCAGCCTACTCATGTTCAAAATATTCAGCAATACTCTACATACATATACCCAATATACAATCCATATATTGGCGAATAAGAAAGCGGACATAGCTAGACAATAGCTTGTCGTTCTCACCCATATAAAACGAGTAAAATCTGATTGATCGCATATTTTGTCATGTTCGGCTGCGGGACAGTTAAAATCCGTGATTCGGAATCCCGATCTATCCTGATCGAAATTCGGCGCGGCTCGCAATAACAATATTGTTTCTGGAAAATCTGCTTTTGATCCGTGTCGCGACAGAAATGGCTTCATCTTACTTTCTTTTAGTATAGGTGGTACAGAAAGTAGAGATATCATTCTCAAATGTGAATCTACCTGAGTTCCTGCAACTCAGGAAATACACTTGCGGCTGATTTTACAGGCCTTAGTATGCAAATCAAACACACAAATTCCTTTAAACCAGTAATTTACTATGGGTTTTCAGTGACCATAATACACCCACATGCGCATCAACAAAAATAAAACCCCCATCAATTCCACATAGTTTTATCGTTTGTTAGGAGATACAATTTTACCTATATACGTACACCATCGCCTAAAGTAAGGCAAATTGCTTTTTCAGCCAACTCAAATTGACAGGAGGTATCTCTGATTCAAGCATCTCTTTTAGCTCCTTCTTTTGCTTGTCTATGTATTCAGCACTTTTGAAATAGCGATACTCTTTTATCTTCAACATCCTCTGCACAATCTTGACAAATTTCAGATCCTGTTTTCGTCTTTCAACGGAAAGCGCCTTTTTTCTCTTCAAGAAACGTTCAAATGAAGCCAGCTGATAATGCAGTGGTATCAATTCATCACCTTCATAAAAAACTTTAATCAACAGGTACTTCGCTCCCATGGCATAATACACATCTGCGAATTCCACCTTAACCAATAGTTCCTTCACCTTCTCATGCTGGCCTGTTTCATAGTAGTAGGAGGCAAGATTTTGGGTATATGCGGAATATCGAATATCCCCCGGCAGACTATCCTTATACTCTTCGAGGAATTTCTTAACCCATGCAAATTCCTTTAGTCGTAAACCAGTGGTGACAATATTCTTGTAATGCGCATGAGACATCATCTCTTTGTAGCCAAAAGCCTCGAGCTTGAGCATCTTTTTGTATAGGCGAAAGATCTCCTCGAAATAGCTTGACACGCCTTTGTTGATCTGGCGAATGCAATAGTTTTGTGCATGCTCATAGAATCTGGATAGCTGAGCTGTGGTAAACTTCTCTTGATGCAGTTCACATAATTTAAGCACTTCTCTATAGTGCATTGGCTCCTCAGGATCATTGAGCATATCTAAGATGGCCTTTTGAACACGAATATCCGGGACAAGTAGATAGTTGTAATTATGATTGTCAAGCAGTTGGGGTATGATCTCCTCAAAATGTCTCTGGTATTTCACAGTAAGGATGGTTTCGCGATTGGCCATTTCACATAGATTGCTGAGCTTTCGGCTCACAAAACAGAGGTCCAAATATTTATCCATGAAGGCTATGTTCTCGCTTCCCTTTCGCTCTCCACTCATCCTAAAGTAGGCTTCCTCCTCCGCTGCCAGGAAGAAGAGATTGCGAAAATTCCGACCGTTGCTATTGGGAGATTGCTCCAGTTTCTGTTTTAGCAATTGGCAATGCTGCTGATGAGTATCATTCAGTCCTCGTTTGCGTAGCTGCCGAAGCAGCATCAATTCTTCCACATGTTCTGTTGCTTCGAATTGTTTTTGAGCAAGATAGGTCTTAAACAAGGTAGTGGCCCTGGACATATGGTCGCGCAATCTTTGTTGCTTCAGCCGCACTAAAGGAAACAACTCTTCCGCTACATGATCTAACTGCATTTGTTCACTTTTCCAATTCTTTCGATGCTGCCAAATATATTCTATAAGTTGTGCAGTCTTTCGGTTAGTATTGAAAAAGGGGCTTTGTACCAAGGATCGAAATTCGCCCAGCTCTCGACTTTCAAGAGTGGACAAACATCGAAGAAGACGGCTCTTCAGCATAAGTAGGGTGTAAAAAGGTGATCAAAAAAACATCACAACAAACTGATTATCAAAATATTTAAGTAAAATTACCCAATACAAGACACTGTAAAGTTAGAATACATTTTCCTACTTTAAAAGTCGCTTACACATTATATTGCATTCGTATTGACAGAAATGCTGTTCCCGACCTGTTGATTTATAGCTGAATCACTACCAGGATCATCACTACATAATGATCTTAATTGCACTACTTTGAAGAAGCTTCCTGGATGTTTTCGGATTCCTATGGAAGCTTCTTCTTTTTGTTTGGTCAATGTTGAAATGCATTCAATAGTGGAGACCACGGCAACAAATTATAAACAGCGCTACTTCCAAGATGCCTGAGCGTTTGAAAGAAGTCAAACACAAAGGTGTATTATCTAATTTGCTACTTGCGATTGCATATACTAGTGCTACGCAAACGAAGTCCGCAACACCTTAAAGGTGTCACATACTTTGTTTACGCAGCACTAGCTTGCTGATCACTTAAAATGCTCATCAGATTGGCCCTACCGGGTAGCCAACAAATAGATGCCACTCATAAATTTACAGGCAAATCTACCTGTCCTCATCACAGGGAGGAAGGACAGATTGCTTGAGCTTTACTGCTCTGGAGTCGATCAGTCAAAGACAAAATATTGATAATGTGAACTTTACACCAACACGCAATACTCACCATGGCTGCTACCGCGAAGATTTTGCTTGAATCAATAACGATAATGGGGTTCTAATAGACCTGCATACTTTATGAACAATTGGCCTCATATTCAAGTAGTATTTGGGTCTATCGGCAGCTTGAGTTCATTCAGTTTTGGAAATCAAGCCCCTTCATGCCGCTAATGAAGAGCAAGTTTTTTAGTTGAAACTTTCCCCTCACTCCTCAATTGCAACAGGTAGATACCGGAAGCAAGCCCAGATAAGTCGAGTGAATGACCGTAGCGAGACAGATCATTCTGTTGAAGTAGCACCCTTCCAAACAGGTTTGTAATCTGTAGGGATGCAGGACTGCAGATTGAGGATATCTCGACTATTCGCCCAATTTGTTTCAGTTCTGTCCTGCAGTCATGATTTGAAAGATAGGTACTCTCATTTTTCACGTAAACCAAGGTTGCGTTTGAGGGGGTACTTAGATTTAACTTTTCCCCAGTCACATTGCAAGCTACAGCTTTGTCTGTTATGATCTCGAAATGCTCTGGTACAGATGGCTGCGTATGTGCCTATGTTGCATACCATAGTTTGCCTCGATAACCTGCAAATCATCAGCGTTTACCATACCGTCGCCGGTACAATCGGTATGCTTGCTGTCTGTATTCGTGTTTGGAATCCAGCTGAGCCAATTTAGACAAACTTGTGGAATCCAATCCGTGCTGGACGCGCCTCTCGGAGGCCCTATATACATAAACTGCAGCCCCAGGCTCAACACATCTTCATTGTTTACAATTCCGTCTAGGTTCGCATCGCCGGGATATACAAGATCCAGGCAGTAGTTTAGCTGAGGGTTTGACTCGATACTGCATTGTCCGCATTCATCAAATTCGTTCAACGCACAGGTATCGTTCTCATCGAGAGCATTCAATACGTAGCCGACAGGTATAGAACCTTCGCAGACCCAATGCATGATCTTTGGGTTCCCCAGACCATCACTGTCGAAGTCTTCATACACGACCTGGCCCGCTTGCCCTTCTTGGCAAGAAATATGCAGGCTTAGCATGTCGGATCTGTAGTATGAATCAATCAATTCAGGACCGTCCTGCTCCTCTTCTTCATACAGTTGAGCTACTATGTTTGATTGATCCCAATCAGTTAGAACGAAACAAGCTGCGGCTTCTCCGAACCCAAATTCGTATAAAGAGGTTTCGTTTCGACTGATTTCATAAAGCATCTCAGCAATCGTATTGGGTCGATCAGAAGAACCGGTTAGTGTAAATTTTGAAAACACTGCAAAATCCAACAGATTATTAATTTGAGCACTCTCTAATACCTCACAAAAAGGCATTTCGACTAACTCACAAGCAAGCTGAAACAATTCAAGTTGAATGCGAAATTGCTCTACGTCGTACATAATTCCGGCATAGCGTATTCGAGTGTCGGGACCGACAATACCATCAAAATCTTCTTCTGCATCAAAGCTCACGTTTTCCTTAAAAAGCAGCACGGTATCCTGCTCATTCGCAATCTCTATGAGGTACTCATAACTCAAGCCCTCAGCGTGTTGCGCATCCTCAGGCATAAGCACTGCGTTTGCAGCCAAGTTAGTACCACTAATACTCATGGCTTCAATACTCGAAATGCCGCCAGAAAAATCCAGCTGCCCATCAGCAGACATTGGGAAGGGAAGATTCAGGCTACCTGCAGAAATTTCAATTGCTTCGGGCGGTGATGCCTCAGTGCCTAAAAAGTATGCCTGGCAATACGCTTGCGCTGAGAGGCCGGGGCTGCCAAATATTGAGCAGTGAGCAAATATTATCAACAGCCCTAAGGGTATTCTAGCATAACGACAATTGATCGAAAATCCTGATTTCATGGGATCTACTTTTAGTTGTGAGACCATTTCCAAAGGAAATAAGAAAAAAGTATAGCATTTTACCCATACGTAAAACTACAGGAGCTTCTAATCATCAGGAAATACAAATGTCTGGACTTTCAGCGGCAAGAAAAAGCAGGAGAAAGCACCAAACCATTATAAATCAACCTTATAGACGAAAGTAACAGGAGAATAATACAGCGCCGCTTGAATTCCGAGGCAATCAAAAATCCATACTATTTGCAGATTGGAGACAGTCTCCTCTGCAAACAGGCAAAAGTTGCTGGCACTTGTCCTGCAATCAGGCTGCAGTGACAATTGTCCGTCTCCAGCAGTTGATTGAACGC
>JAHDEE010000183.1 GCA_020629005.1 Chitinophagales bacterium | reverse complement strand
CAATCACGCAACATGTATCTGTCTCTCGACAGATTCCCATTCTCTTTCACTCATACTTTCCTTCCCCCAGGGATTGGTAAGGGTTAGTGGCCCTTACGATAGCTCGTATATGTGACGCGCTGAAATGGTCTATCATCATTCTCCCAAGCGTACATTTGCACGCCTGTATCTTCAATTCCTAACTGGTTTATGCTTACCCGCTAAAACAAAAGAACAATTATTCAAAATCAAATGTCTTGCCATACTTTATTTTCCAATTCACTTCGCACTAACACAATTTTCAGCGCGTTGGAATTATGACAATCAAACATCAATATGTCCGATCTACTGTTCAAGTGCTTGGGGTGGTGGTGGTGCTTCTCGTTCGCTTCTGACCTATATAAAGCAACTAATGGGCCAAAGATTTGTGACCTAAAGAAATAAAATCAAATGCTGCCTAAATCGCTACTTATCAACATACTACAATTATAGGAAACATTTATTTCCAGGATCAACCACTTAGTGATAGAGATTTGCAAAATGAGGTGCCCGATAATAGCGACGATCCATAACAATGTAGGACAGAAATTCGAAATAAATATATTAAGCCGCTGAATTTAGGCAATGTGTTGAGAATCAGAGACGGACCAAATGGCAAACAAATCTACCAGAAAACTGCGTCCGTGAAATCATCAGAAAAGGCAAGCTCCTCTAACAGAAAAAGGGGATGACAGCTATTCTGTCATCCCCTTTCAACTTTAGTCTTTTAGGATTGATTAGTCCACTCTATCAAATCAGGCAGTCACCATCTTGAGCATACCAGCCTCGACCAAATGCTCCGCAATCTGTACCGCATTCGTAGCTGCACCCTTCCTTAAGTTATCAGAGACAATCCACAGGTTCAAACTATTTTCTGCAGACTCATCACGTCTTATCCGCCCCACAAAGACCTCATCCTTTTGATGAGACATTCTTGGCATAGGATATACATTATTCGCCAGATCGTCCTGTACAACACAGCCAGGAGCCTCAGAAAGCAACTGTTTCACTTCATCCAGATCGTAGTCATTCTCGAAGGTAATATTCACCGCTTCAGAATGCCCTCCAATAACTGGTACACGAACAGCCGTTGCAGTTACTGCGATGCTTTCGTCACCGAGAATTTTACGCGTCTCGTGCACAAGCTTCATTTCCTCTTTTGTGTAACCATTGTCGAGAAAGATATCGCAATGCGGTATCACATTCATGTCTATAGGATAGTTATACACCATATCCACCTGCTCTCCAGGCAATGCACTTCGTTCCTGGCTCATCTGATTGACAGCGTCCTTTCCAGTACCGGAAACTGACTGATAGGTAGAGATGACCAGTCTTCGAATTTTGTACTTTTTATGAAGAGGACCCAAAACCACGACCATCTGAATCGTTGAGCAATTTGGATTGGCAATGATCTTATCCTCAGCAGTCAACACAGACTGATTGATCTCAGGAACTACCAGCTTCTTGTCTGGATCCATGCGCCAGGCTGAGGAGTTATCCACTACCGTCGTACCTACTGCTGCAAATTCCGGTGCGAACTTTTTGGAGGTGCTACCTCCAGCCGAAAAGAGCGCAAGATCGGGAGCTGCAGCAATTGCGTCTTCCATACTTACTACTTTGTAAGCCTTTCCCTTAAACTTGATTTCCTTTCCTACGGATCTCGCAGAGGCTACTGGCAAAAGATCACTTACTGGAAAATCTCTCTCTTCCAGGACCTTTAGCATCACCCTGCCCACCATTCCTGTGGCTCCGACAACGGCAACTTTCATTTTCTTCGATTTTGATGATTAACAAAATTAATAAACTGCAACAGAGACCAGACAAAAATAGTTCTTGTTTCTGTCACAAATTGGATGGGCAAAATGCAGTGAACATTACTTTAAAATGGCACGTGAAATCACAAGGCGTTGAATCTCTGATGTTCCTTCATAGATCTGCGTGATTTTTGCATCACGCATCAGCCGCTCCACATGGTACTCCTTCACGTATCCGTAACCCCCATGTACCTGAACCGCCTCAACCGTAGTTTTCATTGCTACTTCCGAAGCAAAGACCTTTGCCATTGAACTAGACAGTCCATAAGGTTTTCCCTGATCTTTATCTACTGCGGATTTGTAGACTAGCAAACGAGCAGCCTCAATCTCTGTAGACATATCTGCAAGTTTAAACTGAATAGCCTGATGATCAAATATTTTCTTGCCAAAGGCCTTGCGTTCCTGACTATACTGCAGCGCCAGCTCAAATGCTCCCTGAGCTATACCCAATGCCTGAGCTGCAATGCCGATTCGCCCACCTTCCAGGGTCTTCATTGCAAACTTAAAGCCAAAGCCTTCATCGCCGATTCGGTTTTCTTTTGGCACTTTCACATCCTGAAACATTACCTGACAGGTGTCCGAAGATCTGATACCCAACTTTATCTCCTTGGCGCCGGTTGATACTCCTTCCTGATCAGCCTCAATAATTAGTGCATTGATTCCACGATGTTTCGCTTCCAGATCAGAGTGAGCCATCACCAGATAAACAGATGCCATCTTGCCATTGGTAATCCAGTTTTTGGTTCCATTAACTATATAATGATCGCCCTTATCCTCCGCTGTAGTGCGTTGTTGCGTGGCATCCGAACCTGCTTCAGGCTCTGAAAGACAAAATGCTCCTAATATTTCTCCTTTGGCCAAAGGAGTCAGGTACTTTTCCTTTTGCTCCTCCGTGCCGTACTTTTCCAGTCCCCAACAGACCAATGAGTTATTTACGGACATGCACACAGAGCAGGAGTTATCGATCTTGGAAAGCTCTTCCATTGCAATCACATAGGACAGGGTATCCATTCCACCACCTCCATATTCAGGAGCCGTCATCATGCCCAAAAAGCCCAGCTCGCCCATGCGATTAATCTGATCTTTGGCAAATATCATCTTCTCGTCCCTTTCGATCACTCCCGGCAACAGTTCTGTCTGTGCAAAATCTCTTGCCACTTTGCGAATCATCTCATGATCCTCAGTCAATGTAAAGTTCATACTATATCTAAATTACTGGTTATTGTTTTGTTTTGGGGCACTGCCCAGAATTCTGGCCTCCAATGCAGAACTAGAGTGGCCTTCTAAAAAGGGCAACGACAAGACCCTTCCTCCTCGTGCGCCCACTAAGTCGCTACCGACGATCTCATCCTCTGCCCAATCGCCTCCTTTGACCAGCACATCTGGCTGTACCAATTTTATCAACTCATAAGGCGTATCAGTATCAAACACCACTACTGCATCTACACAGGCCATCGAAGCCAACAACAGCGCTCGGGCTACCTGGTCTTTGATTGGCCTGCTGGCTCCTTTCAATCGTCGAACACTGTCGTCGCTGTTGAGACCAACAACAAGTCGGTCACCCTCATCAGCTGCCGAACTCAATGTATTCAAATGCCCCGGATGTAGCAAGTCATAACAACCGTTAGTAAATGAAATAGTATGGCCTTTGAATCTCCATTGATGAAGCTTACGCTCCAGTGTTTCCCAGTTCATTACCTTCGATTCTATCAGCTCCAGTTCTTTCATGTTTCTTGATAAATGACAGTGAGCCGAGGGCGAGAGCACCCGCGACAATCAAAAAAATCGTTTGCGCGGTCCAAACAATCCAACCAAAAGCATAACCCTCGGCCTGATCAATTCCGTACAGGGATAAGAGACCAGCAACGATCAAGGGATAAGCCCCTATCCCGCCTTGCGTAGCGATGATGGCAAAAGTGCCAAAAGCCAACATGGCAAGACCTACAAGTGGACCAAGATTCTCCGTCACTTCCATCGTTTGAAAGCAGATGAAAATCATGGCAAAATACATGAGCCAGATAAATAGACTGTGCGCTATAAACAAAGGTACATTGTCCAGTTTTCCCACAGCAGCAATACCTTGAAATACCCCAATAATCTTGTCCCTAATGACCGAGAAGCGACCGGATGCACTTAGCTTTTTCCAAACAAACCAGCCAAGCAAGCTCATAAGAAGAGCTCCTATCAGGAATAGAAGCCAGAAGGTATAGTTTTCAGCGCTAAGCAAGCCTGAATACTTCGACAAAAAGGAACTCATATACTCCTGAAAGGAAGCACCAATCACACTAAACTGGCTCAGCAGGGCCGCAGAGGTAATCACGGCCAGGAAAAGCAAATCCACCACTCTTTCGGTGATCACGGTACCGAAGGCCTTTTCGAAGGGAACTCCATCATAGCGGCTGAGGACTCCACAACGACTAATCTCTCCCAATCTGGGCACAGCAAGGTTTGCCAAATAGCCAATAAATACAGAGGCCATGGCTGTGGAAAGACGGGAGTGCTCCCCCATCGCAGATAACATCTGACGCCACCGTATCGCCCGACTTGCATGGCTCAGAAAAGCACAGACCAAAGAGGGAATGAGCCAGCCGTACCTGGCTCCCCGCAGAGAATCCATCATTCGCGCAGTGTCCTCTTCGCTAAAACCACTGAAGACCAGCCAGATTAGAAAAATACCAAATCCCAGAAAAAGACAAACCTGGAGAATGGTAGACAGGGTTTTATTCAAGACTTTGTCAGTTTTACTATGGCAACATCAACAAGCCCAGGAGTCCAGGTTTGTTACGGCTCAAATTTGCCTGCAAAGCTAAGAAATTATCATGTTATCGATAAGTCGCACCTCCCCTAGCCAGGTAGCTACCAGTGCGACTACTCCATCTGGATCTTCAAGGTGAGATACCGGTGCAAGCGTCTTTGCATTCACAATTTCGACATAAATAGGCTTAAATCCCGTCATCTCAAGGCTGCTCAATCCCCAATATCGCAATTCAGGCACTGTTAAACCCATTCGATTTCGCTTGATACCCTCTAAAACCCGATAGATCATCGGTGCCCGAAGTCTATCTTCAGCGGGAATCCGCCGATTTCGCGAACTCATGGCCAATCCATCCTCCTCTCGGATGATGGCACATCGCACTAAGTCTATAGGTCTCCTTTGCTGGGCAATCATAGACTGCACAATCGCAAATTGCTGATAGTCCTTCTGCCCCATATAAAGAGCATCCGGCTCCACGATATCCAGTAATCGACTGACCACCTGAGCCATTCCATCGAAATGTCCAGGTCTGCTCGCACCTTCCAGACAATTAGCCAAATATCCGAATTTCAGATCCAAACCTTTGCTCATTCCCTGGGGGTACACTTCCTTGACTGTGGGAGCGAAAATAACGTCATTCGATTCCGTTTTCAAAAGCTTACTATCTGCCTCCAGGGTCCTTGGATACTTTTCAAGATCAGACTTGTCATCAAACTGGGTGGGATTAACGAAGATGCTGCACACAGAAACGTCGCATTCCTGTTTGGCCTTTTTGATCAAAGAAAGATGTCCATTATGCAATGCTCCCATGGTCGGAACAAAGCCAATCTTCTTTCCCGCTTTTCTTTCAATTTCTAAATGGGCCTTTAGGCCCTGCACTGTATCAAATGTCTTCATATTGCTTATTGTGAATTCCTGCAAAAATCTAATTTGATTTCCATTAAACCAAAGTCTACCCTACTCACGTTAGAGTAGCAGAGAGCATTTTCAAATAACAGGCCACAATTGAACCTTAAGGGAACCTGAGCCCCCTTTCCTGCGTATTAAAGCAAGGGCGGAGCTACGATCAACTAAAAGGACCTACCTGGCTACTGATTATACCCGTACACAAAGCTATTTGGCGCAAATTTCATATCTTTGTGCCACATTTCTGGTCATGCGAAATGGGGCTGCTCCTAAAATCTTTAACCGAATCGAATTTGAATGGATAAGAAGAAAGTACTGCTTGTCACCCAAGAGATGAAACCATATTTGTTGATGAGCAGCATTGCCGAGATTGCTAGACAACTGCCACAGTACCTGCAGGAGCAGGGTATGGAAATCCGAATACTGATGCCCAGATTTGGGAACATCAACGAAAGACGACATAGACTACACGAAGTAGTAAGACTATCAGGAATCAACATCATTATCGCGGAAGATGACTTTCCGCTCATGATTAAGGTTGCTTCATTACAGGGGACAAGACTTCAGGTATACTTCCTTGATAATGAAGACTTCTTCAGAAGAAAACACGTTTTTGGCGATGAAAAAGAACCTTTCTACGAAGACAATGCGGAGCGTATGATCTTCTTCTGTAAAGGTGTTCTCGAAACCGTCAGAAAATTCGGTTGGTCACCAGATCTTGTTCATTGTCATGGCTGGATGACAAGCCTATTGCCGGCCTACTTAAAAACTGCCTACAAAAAAGATCCACTGTTCTCCGATACCAAGGTCATCTATTCCATCTATGAGAATTCATTCGAACAGACAATGGGTGATAGCTTTTCCGACAAAGCTGTCATCAAGCGTGTAAATGCGGAAGATCTTGAGCTGTACGGAAATGGGGCAAATGCCGACTTGCACCTAGGAGCAATTCACTACTCTGACTCGGTGATTAAAGGAGATGAAAACCTCGATCCAAAAGTAATTGAACGACTGAACAAAGCGGATAAACCGGTTCTGGACTTCCAAAATCAAGAAGACTTCCTTCCCGCATACTGCGAGTTTTATGGAGGTTTGCTTGGTGAACAGGAAAAAGCCTAACGCTGGCAATATCGATTATGTTTTTCAGGTTATAGGCGAAACCAACCCTCCAACCCATCTATGAAAATTGAGAATTTTTGCATCCTGGTTGTACTGGCCCTTTTTGCAACGCTTTCTTTCACAGCATGCAACGAACCTACTACAATCGGAGGCGACCTAATTGATGATGAAAATCTAATCAATACAGAACATACGGACACATTCAGGATTGAAGCGAGCACAGTTCAGGCAGATCCGAGCTTGATCACTTCAATCCTGTCTCGACCATACTATCTACTCGGAGGTCTTGATGATCCCGAATTCGGAAAAACAACTGCAGGAATCTATTCACAAGTCAGACTGCTGGACACATCAATCGATCTCGGTGATCCCGAAGCCCTGACACTGGATTCTGTAGTGCTAACACTTGATTATGTATCGACAGAAGTCTACGGTGATCAGCAAAGCCCCGTAAGCCTCAAAGTCTACGAACTCGAAGAAGCCATTTTCAGAGACAGCACCTATTATTCCAACAATTCATTTGCAATTGGTGAAGAAATTGGCTCCTTTAACGGTACCTTTCAGCCTGCCGATTCCGTACAATTCACCCAGGCCGACAGTGTTTACAGACTTGAGCCACACCTGAGAATACGACTAAATGACGACTTTGGTAGAAGACTGCTCGACCAATCAGGAGGAGAAAACTTCGCTAACAACACCAACTTTACGAATTTTTTCAAAGGAATGTACATAGCTCCCGATGAAAATGATACACCTGCCAACTCAATCGCCTATTTCAACCTTTTATCCTCCCTTTCTACATTGACACTCTTTTACCATAGTTCCATCTCAGACACTTCATTCCGGTTCTATATCAACTCTAATGTGGCCGCAATAAACACCTTGGACCATGACTATGAAGGATCACCGATACAACAAGTACTGGACAGTGAAATGCCCAATGGAAACGAACTCCTGTATTTGCAAGGATTATCCGGTCTAAATGCACAAATCACTTTCCCTAGCCTGGCTGATCTGGGCCCGGTTGTGATTAACAAAGCTGTACTCGAGGTTTCAGCAATGGAAGATTCCGAAACCTATCCCGGTCCAAGCTCCCTTGCTTTCAAGATTAAATCTTCTGAAAGTGACGGAGAAATCTACACTCAAGATCACGACAATATTAATGTGCGTGTCGATACAACCACAAGCACCGGTTTGGCCGTCTCCAAATATGAAGTTCCGGTTTCATTCTATTCCGAGAACTTCGTGTTAGGAAATTATCAGGATGACAAATTTCTGCTCACCTGTGATTACTACAACTTCCAAAGTTCGATAGTATTGGAAGGCCTGGTACCAAATCGCACTATTATTGGCGGCCCAGAGCACCCAGACTTCCCGATGAAGTTGATCGTAACCTACAGCATAGCTGAATAAAAGCAGACAGCCTCACAGCTGCTTGCACTACATCCTTCCTTTTTTACAACCTTCAAACACCTGGAAAATATGTGTGGAATAGTCGCCTATATTGGCCAAAAAGAAGCCTGCCCAATCTTGCTAAAGGGCCTTCGAAGACTCGAATACAGAGGTTATGATAGTGCAGGAATAGCCCTCCTAAACGGAGATCTACGTGTCTTCAAAAAGAAAGGCAAAGTCCAGGAACTGGTCAATTACCTTGAAGGCCAAAATGTCAAAGGAAATATAGGAATAGGCCATACGAGATGGGCCACCCACGGTGCCCCAAATGATGTCAATGCCCACCCACACCTATCTCAGTCAGGTCGCCTCTGCATCATCCACAATGGCATCATTGAAAACTACTCCTCACTCAAAAAAGAACTGGAAAGACAAGGACACACCTTCAAGAGTGATACAGATACCGAAGTGCTGGTCCACTTCATCGAAGAAATTCAGGACCGGGAACAGGTTTCCCTTGAAGAAGCCGTGCGTCTCGCACTCAACAAGGTGGTAGGAGCTTATGCGATTGTTGTGCTCGAACGAGACGCCCCAAAAAAACTCGTCGCCGCTCGTATGAGTAGCCCACTCGTTATCGGCGTCGGAAAAGACAATGAAGAGTTTTACATCGCATCAGATGCCACCCCAATTGTAGAGCACACCAAAAATGTTGTCTACCTCAAAGACGAAGAAATAGCAGTCGTTGATCTCGATAATGGCCTAACCATAAGAACGATCCAAAACGAAGCCAAAACCCCCTATCTCCAGGAACTGGAAATGGAATTGGATCGCCTCGAAAAGGGCGGTTACGACCACTTTATGCTCAAAGAAATTTACGAACAGCCTCGCTCTCTCCGCGATAGCATGCGCGGCCGGGTCTTTCCCGACAAGCTCATCGCTCGTCTCGGCGGTTTCCGCGACCATATCACCCAGCTAGTCAATGCAAAGAGGCTCATAATCGTAGCTTGCGGAACTTCCTGGCATGCCGGTCTGGTAGGCGAGTACTTACTCGAAGATCTTGCACGCATAAACGTGGAAGTCGAGTATGCCTCAGAATTTCGTTATAGAAACCCCGTCATAGGAGAAGGTGACGTGGTATTGGCCATCTCCCAAAGCGGAGAAACGGCAGATACACTGGCAGCCCTCAAGCTGGCGCAATCCAAGGGAGCAACGATCCTGGGAATCGTAAATAACGTCGGCTCCAGCATCGCCCGTCTTACCGAAGCTGGTGTTTATACCCACGCAGGTCCCGAGATTGGAGTGGCCTCCACAAAGGCCTTTAGCACCCAACTCACAGTGCTATCTACACTAGCCCTGCAGCTGGCGGATGCATCCGGCACGATCACCAAATCGCGACTTCAGCAACTATTGCAGGAGCTTATCCTGATTCCTGGCAAGATAGATCAGGTACTCAAGGCCGATTCGATCATCAAGGAAATAGCAGAGACATTCAAGAATGTTCACCACTTTCTCTATCTGGGCAGGGGCTACAACTTCCCCGTTGCCCTCGAAGGTGCATTGAAACTAAAAGAAATCTCCTACATCCATGCGGAAGGCTATCCAGCTGCAGAAATGAAGCACGGCCCCATCGCATTGATCGATGAAAACATGCCGGTTATTGTCATTGCCACCAACCAGTCCGCCTACGAAAAGATTGTTAGCAATGTGCAGGAGGTCAAAGCAAGAAGCGGTAAGGTCATCGCCATCGTTCCGGAAAACGATGTCGAAATCAAAGCCATCGCCGACTACACTATCGAAATACCGAACACCGAGGAACCCCTTTCTCCACTGCTTTCTGTAGTACCATTGCAGCTACTTGCCTATCATATCGCCGTCCTCCGGGGCTGCAATGTGGATCAGCCACGAAACCTGGCAAAGTCCGTTACGGTAGAGTGATATCTTGCTGTATATGTTTTTATCTTTTTTTTGGAGCGAAAGTCCTGTGGCACGTGGTCACGGGCTACCCGTGCTCCGTTTGTACTCGGCACTTATCTAGCTGTTCCTGCAAGTCCGCTGTGGTCTCTCCGCAGGCTCCGAGCCCCCATCGTCCAGCAGTCACCACGCTATCTAAGCGCCTCATACCACTTCGCCCGCGGCTATTTTGCACCACCATCCCTCGCACAACCCTCTACCCTCTACCCTCTACCCTCTACCCTCTACCCTCTACCCTCTACCCTCTACTCAAAACCCTACTTCAACAACTGATAATAAACCTGCACCTCCTCATTGGTCTCCTTGGATTTGATATCTTCAATGGTAGCTGCAATCTCCTCAATTTGTCGATCAAGGTTGTTTCTTCTTACATCCGAGATCGCGTCACCACCAAGCTCATCCTTACGCAGATCAAGGCTCTGTTTTAGATTATACAAGCTATAAGTAGCTCTATAACGTATCCACTCATTATCTGCTTCCTTTGCCACTCTGGCCAAGGTAGCCTTGCCATTTTCGATCACGTTCAGATCGCTGTTTTCGAGAAAACCATAATAGTGGTCAATCAAGTAGAATAACCTAAATCCAGCTGCAGTTTCGATTTGACGCTCAAAATAGTCCTGATGATCAGGATTCGCATCCATTGCATAAACACCACCAATCGCTCGAATCAAGGAGCTATTATCCAATTCGCGATATTGCTCGCAGAGTTTTAGTCCTTCATCGAGGTCCAACAATGAAATGGCAGAAATAGAGGTAGCGATAACCTCGTAAGACTGGTCTTGCCCGGCATTCACGAATATGGGGGCAAGGCTTCTATCCTGCAAATCCCCAAGTCGCTGTATGGCAGCAGCACGCACTAGCGACTTTTCGTCTTTTTCGGCCATCTCTTTCCACTGCAGGATCAATGCTTCTTTGTTCTCCTTTTCCATAGATACATTGTCAATGGCATACTGACGTAGGGCCCAGTAGGCATCCTTGTGCGCATCGATCAGCACTTGGGCGGCTTCCGGAGAAAGCACCTGTTCCTGACGACAAACATCCAGAGCCTCTGCCCGGTCCATAAAGAGCGGTGCATTGTAATACTGGAAAATGTATTCCTCAAGTGTTTTGCGATCATCTTTCTCAACCAATAGCATCTTTTCCGCGTCTACATTCATAAGATCAGGTTGCGACGCTACATCAAAAGTGAATCGCTGTTTCTGTTCGTCGACTACCACCTCTTCTCTTATCACCTTGCCATCAACGTAGATGTCAATACTAATTGGTAGCCTGTAAACAAGATCATGCTCATGGATTTGCTCAATATTAACCGAGGCCTGTTTGCGATCAACAAAATAGTCGTAGGTTATGTCCAACTCCGGATGGCCAGCAGTCATAAACCACTGATCAAAAAACCAATTCAGGTCCATGCCAGTAACCTCCTCAATAGCCAATCTGAGGTTGTGGATCTCGACCGGCTTGTATTCGTTTTGCTTCAGGTACAGTCTGAGAGATTCGAAAAAGGCATCATCGCCAATGTATTTCCGGAGCATATGCAAGACTCTCCCTCCTTTTTGATAGGAGTGTGCATCAAACATATCTTCTTTCTTTTCGTAGTGAAAGCGGATAAGGGGCTCCTGCTTGAATTGAGATTCGCTAAGGTATGTCTCCAGATCAGTATCGAAAAGATAGTCCGCATGATCCCTGCCATATTTATACTCATGCCAAAGGTATTCCCCATAGGTAGCAAAAGCCTCGTTTAATGGCAAATTTGCCCAGGACTCACAGGTCACAAGATCTCCGAACCAATGATGAAAAAGCTCATGGGCAATAATATCCTCATAATCATCATCCAGCAACTCTCTTGTCGTTCTTTGAACGATATCCAGATAAATCACTGCCCCGGTATTTTCCATAGCGCCACTCACAAAATCTCGTACAACTACTTGTGAATATTTCTCCCAGGGATAATCATATTGTAACATGTTGGAGTAAAACTCCATCATTTCGGGCGTATTTCCGAAGATAGCTCTAGCGTGCTGCTCGTATTCCTTCTCCACATAGTAGTTCACCTCGATGTCGCGCCACTTATCTTTGACCACTGCAAATTCTCCGGCAGCCATCGCAAAAAGATATGGAGCATGCGGAAGTTTTTGTACCCAGTAATCACTTCGTGTTCCATCAGCATTGACTTCACTGCTCACGAGGCTTCCATTCGACAAGGTCACCATACGATCCGGAACTGTCATCCTCAATTCCTGAGTACAGCGCTCATTCGGGCTATCAATGGTTGGAAACCATATGGAACTTGCCTCTGTCTCACCCTGCGTCCAAATCTGTGTCGGCTTGTCTTCTTCAGTGCCCAAGGGGTTAATAAAATAGAGTCCTTTCCGTTCCTTTATGGCCTCAGACCCCTCAAGTTCAATCTCCTCAGGCTTGGCCGTATAGTCAATGTAGACCTTATACTGCTCGCCACGCTTATATTCTTTACCAAGATCAATCACCAGAAACCAACCATCGTATTGGTAATCGGCTGCTTGCTTCTCAGTGCCATTCAGCAAAGCTACCTCATGCAAATCAAACCCCTTGGCATCCAGAGTCAGGCTTGAGCTGGGGTAGAAGTGAGGACTCAAGGTGAGCTCCGCCTTACCCAACAAGTACTGGTTCTCAAAATCAAAGGCAACATCGAGTGAAGTGTGCAGCAGATCATGGATTCTTTGGTCCGTCTCCTTGTAACTGATTTCCGGAACATTGGCGATCACACTCATGGTGTCCATAAACACATATTCGATCGCAGGCTCACTGCTTTGACTTGCTTGTTTCCCACCCGTACAGGAAACAATCAGAAAAAGCATTGCAGGAAGGGATAGCAGCAGATATTTTGACATAGAAGAGGCTAACATTTTGACCAGAAAGAACAACCTTTAGGACGCAAATATGCCCTAATGCCACTAGTGCTGCGTAAACAAAGTTCGTGATACCTTTTAGGAGCTTATCTTTTTGT
>JAHDEE010000450.1 GCA_020629005.1 Chitinophagales bacterium | reverse complement strand
CAAATTCGTTGTCTCTTGGATTTTGGTAAATACCAGCAAAATAGGAAATCTTGGTCACCGGCTTTGACTTTGCATAAGCCGTTCGAATATTGATGATTCCGTTGAGGGCCGAGGAACCATATAATGCTGAAGCGGCCCCTTTTACGACCTCCACCTGCTCAATATTTTCTACAGGAACGAAATCCCAGTTTGGAAAGCCTGCATCCCCGGTTAACATAGGGAGGTCATCCACCAACAACAAAACTCGGCTACCAGCACCATAGGAATACCCAGAACCACCTCTGATGTTTGCTTGTCCATCAATGATATTCACCCCTGGAATCTTCTCAATCGCTTGATCTACTTGCGTGCTATTCGCATTTTCGATGAAGTCAGGCTTGATGACTTCCATACTTACGGTCACCTCCCCGATTGGCTTTTCAAATTTGTTGCTTGTTACAACCACGGTGTTTAGTGAAAGTGATTCCTCTTCGATTAAGACGTCCATTGACTTGGACTCACCGGCTGCAACGGAGATTGTTTCTTCTTTATTTTCATAGCCTACATAGCTGAACTTGAGCGTGTGTGTTCCAGCAGGGAGGCTGACTGTGTAGTTTCCATCGAAATCGGATTGACCTCCGGTCATTCCATCTTCCCCCAGATCTACAGCGACATTTACGAATGGTAAAGGCTCACCGGTGGCTCCGTCAGAGATCAATCCCTTAACGGTGGCGTTTTGTGCAAAAGCAGTGGAGCCTAACATAAAAAATGTACAAAAGAAAGCTAATAATTTACCCATTTCCTCAATATGTTAGTTTTGTGTTTAAACCGGAGAGCCTCCGGCATGACAATAGCCAAGTTAATTAAATCGCTCAATAATTCTCCAAATTATCCTCAAATTCGGGGGCTATTGATTATGACGGACGACAAAATACAGATTAGCAAAATAGACCAATCAAAATTGTTTATTCAATGATCAGTGGCGACAATTTAATTGTCCCATTGGGAATGAATTGCGGTTTGAAATGGTTATGGTTCTCCGAGGCATCTCGATCCACCGAAGGTCAAGCCGTGCTCGACAATAAATTATGATATATTTGGGTACCTCATTAGAACCGCAAACCAAATCCAACTATGCCTGAGTTTCTTCGCAAGCCATTTACCTTTGATAGAGTTGTTAGAATAGCTTTGTCCGTTCTTGCAGTGTTGGGTTTATGGCTGTTTCTGAGAGAGATTAGCGGTGCTTTGATTCCCTTCGTCATTGCACTGCTACTTGCCTACCTGATTAATCCGTTGGTTAATTTTTTCCAAAACAAGTTATTCTTTAGCAATCGACTAATGGCAGTGATTGCCAGCTTTCTGGTTTTGATCATCCTGCTTGGAGGGAGTTTGCAATGGATCTTCCCAATTGTGATGGCCGAAGTGGACAAGATGACGGAGCTCCTGAGCAAATACACTTCTAATGTTCAGGCTAGTGGAATTCTTCCTGAAGCAGTGGAAAAGTATGTGCGAAAGGTGATCAATCCAGATGACCTTCAGAAGCTACTTAAGCCGGAGCAGCTGGGTCCAATTGCTGAGAAAGTGCTTCCCAGATTCTGGCAACTGTTTTCGGGTAGCTTGAGTGTTTTATTCGGATTTCTAGGAGCTTTCATTATCATACTGTATTTGTTCTTTATCCTTATCGACTATGATGCGATCGTGAGCAAATGGAAGGACTTGATTCCGCCGCAAATCAGACCACAAATCGTTCAGGTAGTGGAAGATGTCAACCTTGGCATGCAGAAATACTTCAGGGCTCAGGCGGTTATTGCACTTATTACGGGAATCCTGCTGGCCATAGGCTTTTCGATCATCGGCTTGCCATTGGCTATTTTGTTAGGATTGTTTATTGGAGCCTTGAACATGGTACCCTATCTTCAGGCATTTGGCTTGATTCCCGCGATGTTTTGCGCCCTCTTAAAGGCCATGGAAACCGGCGAAAGTTTCTGGACTATATTGCTATTAGTGCTTATTGTATTTGCGATTGTTCAAGTGCTGCAGGATGGAGTCCTGGTTCCTAGAATAATGGGAGATGTCACAGGGC
>JAHDEE010000449.1 GCA_020629005.1 Chitinophagales bacterium | reverse complement strand
CAAATTCGTTGTCTCTTGGATTTTGGTAAATACCAGCAAAATAGGAAATCTTGGTAACCGGCTTTGACTTTGCATATGCCGTTCGAATGTTGATGATTCCGTTGAGAGCAGAGGAACCATATAGTGCTGAAGCGGCTCCTTTTACGACTTCCACTTGCTCAATATTTTCTACAGGAACGAAATCCCAGTTTGGAAATCCAGCATCACCTGTCAACATCGGCAGGTCATCCACCAATAACAAGACTCGACTACCAGCACCATAGGAATACCCCGAGCCACCTCTAATATTTGCTTGTCCATCAATGATATTCACCCCAGGGATCTTCTCAATCGCCTGATCTACCTGCGTGCTATTCGCATTTTCGATGAAGTCTGGCTTGATCACTTCCATACTTACGGTCACCTCCCCGATCGGCTTTTCAAACTTGTTGCTTGTAACAACTACCGTGTTTAATGAGAGAGATTCCTCTTCGATCATGACGTCCATTGTCTTGGACTCACCGGCTGCAACTGAAATTGTTTCTTCTTTATTTTCATAGCCTACATAGCTGAACTTGAGCGTGTGTGTTCCAGCAGGGAGGCTGACTGTGTAGTTTCCATCGAAATCGGATTGACCTCCGGTCATTCCATCTTCCCCCAGATCTACAGCGACATTTACGAATGGTAAAGGCTCACCGGTGGCTCCGTCAGAGATCAATCCCTTAACGGTGGCGTTTTGTGCAAAAGCAGTGGAGCCTAACATAAAAAATGTACAAAAGAAAGCTAATAATTTACCCATTTCCTCAATATGTTAGTTTTGTGTTTAAACCGGAGAGCCTCCGGCATGACAATAGCCAAGTTAATTAAATCGCTCAATAATTCTCCAAATTATCCTCAAATTCGGGGGCTATTGATTATGACGGACGACAAAATACAGATTAGCAAAATGGACCAATCAAAATTGTTTATTCAATGACCAGTGGCGACAATTTAATTGTCCCGTTGGGAATGAATTGCGGTTTGAAATGGTTATGGTTGTCCGAGGCATCTTGATCCACCGAAGGTCAATCCGCACTCGAAAATAAATTATGATATATTTGGGTACCTGATTAGAAGCGCAAACCAAAACCTACCATGCCTGAGTTTCTTCGCAAGCCATTTACCTTTGATAGAGTTGTTAGAATTGCTTTGTCCGTTCTGGCAGTTTTGGGTTTATGGCTGTTTCTTAGAGAGATTAGCGGTGCTTTGATTCCCTTCGTCATTGCACTGCTACTTGCCTACCTGATTAATCCGTTGGTTAATTTTTTCCAAAACAAGTTATTCTTTAGCAATCGACTAATGGCAGTGATTGCCAGCTTTCTGGTTTTGATCATCCTGCTTGGAGGGAGTTTGCAATGGATCTTCCCAATTGTGATGGCCGAAGTGGACAAGATGACGGAGCTCCTGAGCAAATACACTTCTAATGTTCAGGCTAGTGGAATTCTTCCTGAAGCAGTGGAAAAGTATGTGCGAAAGGTGATCAATCCAGATGACCTTCAGAAGCTACTTAAGCCGGAGCAGCTGGGTCCAATTGCTGAGAAAGTGCTTCCCAGATTCTGGCAACTGTTTTCGGGTAGCTTGAGTGTTTTATTCGGATTTCTAGGAGCTTTCATTATCATACTGTATTTGTTCTTTATCCTTATCGACTATGATGCGATCGTGAGCAAATGGAAGGACTTGATTCCGCCGCAAATCAGACCACAAATCGTTCAGGTAGTGGAAGATGTCAACCTTGGCATGCAGAAATACTTCAGGGCTCAGGCAGTTATTGCACTTATAACGGGAATCCTGCTGGCCATAGGCTTTTCGATCATCGGGCTGCCCCTGGCGATCTTGCTAGGATTGTTTATAGGTGCCTTGAACATGGTGCCCTATCTTCAGGCATTTGGCTTGATTCCGGCCATGTTTTGCGCCCTCTTAAAGGCCATGGAAACCGGCGAGAGTTTCTGGACGATATTGCTATTAGTGCTTATTGTATTTGCGATTGTACAAGTGCTGCAGGATGGAGTCCTGGTTCCTAGAATAATGGGAGATGTCACAGGGC
>JAHDEE010000182.1 GCA_020629005.1 Chitinophagales bacterium | reverse complement strand
GTGGGGAGTGCATGGCCAATGGCGGCTCGGAGCCTGCGGAGAGACGGCAGTGGCCCTGCACGAGCAGCTGGATGGGTGCCGAATAATAGTGGAGCACGCGAAGGCCGATTACGCGATGGACTGCAAGTTCGCTCCAAAAAATTATTATGATCTTCAGGATGTCCCTACTTTGGGCGATATAAATGCAGCGAATAAAATGCGGAAGTTTTCGGCAAGCTACATATATGTAGGCAAGGGGCCTGCACAAAGCGGGAAGGTCATTGTGACAGATGATGATGGACGGATCTTGGAAGTGCTGGAGCAGGAGCGTCAGATGCCAGGTACGTATGAGTTCTATGAGGGCCTCATTTGTCCGGGTTTTGTGAATGCGCATTGCCATTTGGAGTTGTCACACCTCGAAGGTCAGTACAAGACAGGCACAGGGCTTTGCGATTTTATTCGGCAAATCCGAAATCGATATGAGTTTACTCAGGAGCAGATTGATGAGGCGATTTTGGCAGGGCATGAGCAGATGCGGGCGAAGGGAATTGTAGCAGTGGGCGATATCAGCAATACGAATCACAGTTTTGCGGTCAAAGCGCTGAATCAGCTTTACTATCATACTTTTTTGGAGATATTTCAGGTGGTTCCGGATAGGGCAGGAGAGGCGATTGCTCAGCGTGAGGTGCTCTTTGATGATTTTGAACAGTCGGCCTTTCATCGCGCAACATTGACACCGCATGCTCCTTATACGATTTCCAAACCGCTGATTGAAGGCATCTGCGCATATCCGGTTAATCAGCATCTGCCCATAAGTATTCATAATCAGGAGACTAAGGCGGAGGCGGAACTATTTGAGCATCGTACTGGCGATCTGAAACAGCTCTTTGATGACTTTGGATTGGACCTGGCCTCGATTGGTTTTCAGCCGACTGGCGTGAATTCGCTACATAATTACCTGCCCTGGATCGCCGATGATCGGGATTTGTTGTTGATACACAATACCTTCAGTAGCCTTTCTGATATTCGTTTTGCTGCTGCTCGGTCTGGACACACCACCTGGTGTTTTTGTCCCAATGCAAATCTATTTATTGAAGGGCAGCTTCCCGACTTCGATCTATTTATAAAGGAGGGGGTTTCTTGTGCTCTAGGCACCGATAGCCTGGCCTCCAATTGGCAGTTGGATATACTGGAAGAAATGAAGGTGGTGTTGCAACACAGCCAACTTGCGAATACAGCCTTGTTGATCGAATGGGCATCTTATAATGGTGCTAAGGCATTGGGTTTTGACCAGCGATTAGGTAGCATAGAGCCAGGTAAACAGCCAGGTTTGGTACTTATCGACGCTTTAACTGAAGAAGGTGAGATTGGTGCCAATTCTTCCTCTTACAGGCTGATCTAGTAGCAGAATTTTGCCTGTGAGGCTATCTAAGTGATAGTCATTTGCTTGCAGCGCGAATTTCTTTGACCGCCTCGAAAACGTGCCCCACAGTTGAGTAATAGGTTTAATACCGTTTAACCCATTTTTTCTACCGTTAACACTATTTGGGTTTAATAGTTGGGCCAACTGCTTTATCATTGTATTGTCAAAAGGAAGTAATACAATGAACCAAATAACTGATTTCTCAACGCACATTAAAAGTGATGGTTTTACAGGCCTGTCACAGAAAATTAAAAAAAAACGTCGATGCCTGTAACTTTTTTAAGTCGCCCTCCGTTACAGGATCAAACAGACGCGAAAGCAGATTAGTCACCCCAAAAAATTAATCTCTCCTTCGCAAAGCCTTTAACCCAGTAAACGATTCTCGCTTCTCTTTGGAAGGCCTCAAAAATGAGGTTAATGGGACTCCTTTGCGAACCTGAAATTGAAATTTTAAACAGAGAAAAAATAACCTTAACCCATAAATTGTATAAGTCATGAAAAATTTAGTAATCGTTTTCCTAGCAGCAGTAATGAGTTTCGCAAACCTTCAAGCAGGTGTAAGCCTTGCCTCGATTGACGCACCAGCACTGCCAGCCCTCACAGAGCAATCACAACTACCACAGCTTGAAACATTCCCAATGTCTAAGCGCCAGGTAAAGAAGAATCTTAAGAATGGTAACCAGGCCGAGGTGACAGCTACCGCAAAGGAGTATGCCGCTACAGTTAAAGATTGGAACAACAACTCCCTAAGCAGCTACACCAACTACTGGGCAAAGAGAACAGCTACAGCAGGTGAGATTTACGAAGATTGGAAGAGCGGATTGAACGGACACAATGATGAATTGCTAACTGCCCGTGCCGTAGAAGCAAAAGCAGTAAGCATGGCTAAGTACCTTGAAACAATTGAACTATTGATTGATCAGGATTTGCACAACCTCGCCTCTACTCAGGAGCAGGCGCTGGTTGAGGCCATCGAAGTAATCGGTGCAACAGATACAGCTAACCCGCTAAAGGCAGCAGCACAAACGCTAGCGAACAGCAAGCAAGACATTGTTGCGCTAAAGGGAATTGTTCAGGCTGCGAAGGCAAACGTAGAAACGGATATCGCAATGGCTGAACAGCAGATTTGGATGGGATTCCAGGAAGCACTTTACACGGCACTGATTACGGATAAGTTGATCCACAATCCATCAAAGTTTCAGATCGCAGTAGTAGAAGAATCTATCGAAGTGAACGGTAAGCAGATGGCTCCTTCAACCTTCAGCAAGTACCAGAGATTGTTCGCCGACTTCAACCAGGAGGTAGCAACAGGATGGCAATACAAAGTGAACGGAAACAGAGCATTCCACGGTACTGCTGATAATCTTACAGTGGAGGTGTTCAATCTTGATGCGAAGGACTTGACGCTAAACTAATTGAACAGAAAGCATAGGTCGGAGAGATCCGAATGTTCATCATATTGATATTGAATAAGCCACCCGGGAGAGTTTCCTGGGTGGCTTTTTTGTTTGCTGTTTCGCTGGATAATTTCAGGAGAAATCTATTAGAAGCGAAGCCAATTCCAGCGCGTAAGCGGTCTCCCCGTGTTCCGCTATTATTCGCCACCCATCAGCTTGTTCCGCCTCACTGCCTGGCGTCTCTCCTATCGTCGAGCCACCATGCAGTGGGCTCCACTGGCGCTGCTGGGCGGCTCATAGCCGCTGCACCCGGGGCTATTTTGCCACTCCAGTCCCCCGTTGCAAAAATCGATAGAAGATCATTACCTTGTTTGTGCAAAATTAATCCGTAATCTTGCTCTTTACTCTCTACTCTCTACTCTCTACTCTCTACTCTCTACTCTTTGACCCCAAATCCCAAAAATGAAAGCAGCAATCATATCCCTAATCATAATCTCCCTGGTGGTCGGGCTTAGCCTGCGCTACTATGCCCGATTGCAACAAGCAATAAATGATCAGATTCTCATCAGGGTAAAAATTGTAGACGAAGAGGAATTGGAAGATTTTCCTGAGGGAAGTCTGCCCTGGATTTCCATCAAGAATGCTGAGGGTGAATTAGACAGACTGATCGGAGGGGACGAAATTGTGCTGCAAGAGACTAAGGCGCTGTTAATCATTGACTATCCAGTTGCGAAACCTATAGAAATAGAGATCAATGCCTCAACAGTGGAGGGTTTTCGCCGGGCAGGATTGGTGCGAAGGATTAGTAGTGAGTATCACCGGATTTATCGCGAGGAGGAATCATCGGCCAAAACCAAAACCATTCCGATCGAACAACGGGAGGGTATCATTAATCGAAACCAAACTGACGGCAAGTACGGAATCTGGGGTCATGATATAGATGATCTTGTGCTGTCAGCGATTATAGTCCATCGGTCCTCGGGAATCCCAAAACTAGAACTGATAATCGAATCCTGATTCTGCTGAATTTGAAATGGTCGGCTTTCTTATACCTTCTTTTCAGAGGGAGTAAAACCAATGGTGTAGCTCTTGACGGTCTCTGAGCCAGAGTGAGTAAAAACCCAATTTGGAGTCTTCAACGGTCGCTGAGCCAGAGTGAGTAAAAACTATTTCGCCTGCCAGAAAAAGGACTTTGCTCATACTAATGCAGTAGCCAATGACGGTCCTTGAGCGGAGTCGAAAGGCCCGTTATTGGCGGACCACGAAGAACAATATTTTCATTGGGAGATTGATAGAGCCTTTAATGTCGATATCAGACGAATGAGCGACAGAGAATAGAACCCCAATTCACTTGCTTTTTTTCTAGCTTTGTTGTGCTGCGAATAAGTTCAATTAAACATGCTATCATGCCTTCAAACCGCGTTTTCATTATAGGAGGAGCACAGACTGATTTTGCCAGAAACTGGTACAGAGAGAAGCTGGAAATTTCCGATGTATTGGCTGACAGCTTTGAGAAAGCGCTAGTTGCTTGCAAAGTTGACTTGAAGGATATAGAAAGTTTGCATGTGGGTAATTTCGTAGCGGACCTGTTTTGTGGTCAGGGACTGCTGGGAGGATTATTGGTAAACCTCTTTCCTGAACTCAGCGGTATTCCAAGCTCGCGGCACGAGGCGGCCTGCGCCTCTGGAAGCATGGCAATTTTTGCCGCGATGCGGGAAATTGAACTCGGTTTGTACGATCTTGTTGCAGTCTCCGGAGTAGAAGTAATGCGCAATGTAGATGGGCAAACTGCATCGGAGTATTTAGGAGCAGCAGCCTGGGTGGGTCATGAGGCTACGACCGCCAGATACCCCTGGGTTCACTTGTTTTCCAGAATCAAAGAACATTACCGGGAGCAGTTTGGACTGAAGGATGAACACCTTGCCGAGATTGCGAAGGTCAACTACAAAAATGCAAGAAGAAACCCGAACGCACAAACCAGAAGCTGGACGCTAACTGAAGAATATTTTGCGGCGAACGATAGCACAAATCCAATTGTAGAAGGCTTGCTTCGAAAATCTGATTGTGGTAGAATTACCGATGGTAGCGCAACAATTTTCCTTGCCTCAGAGCGCTTCGCCAGCCAATATGCAAAAGAGCACAATTTGGCGCTAGAGCGCATTCCATACATCAAAGGATGGGGACATAAAACAGCACCGATTACGCTTGCTTACAAACTCGAACAAAGCACAAAAACCGAATATCCGTTTCCACATTTGAAAGCCGCCATTGAGGATGCCTTAAGTGGAGCAAAAATTGCATCTGCCTCCCAACTCGATGCCATTGAGACACATGACTGCTTTACCATCTCGGAGTACGTAGCTATAGAACACTTCGGACTCACGGGGCCTGGTGAAGCCTGGAAACGGATAGAGGATAACACCATCGACTTCAAGGGCAGTTTGCCTTTCAATCCAAGTGGAGGTCTAATTGCATGCGGTCATCCGGTAGGTGCGACAGGCGTACGAATGATGCTTGATGCATATAAGCAAGTTGCCGTCAAAGCGGAGGATTATCAGCTTGCGGAATGCAAAAATGTGGGAATCCTAAATATTGGTGGTAGCTTTACTACCGTTGCCAGCTTTGTAGTAGGGATATAGCATTCCTGGACACAGGGCATCAAATGAATCCTTCATCTAAATTAAAAAAGATAGTATTTGCTACGCTGGTCCCGGCAGCAGATTCTTCAAAAAAGTGTAAGCGTATCCTATGAAGAATGATGTTATGAACTATGCCCTGGAGGCTGCGAATCCGTATTTGCTAGGCCCCTATGCGCCGGTGTTTGAAGAAGTTATTGCGGACAATCTCGAAGTGATTGGGGAAATTCCAAAGGACATTCACGGCGCATATGTGCGCAATGGTCCTAATCCAAGATTTGAACCCAAGGGGCATTACCACTGGTTTGATGGAGATGCGATGTTGCACGCGATATGCTTCGAAAATGGCAAAGCGACCTACCGGAATCGCTGGATTAGAACCAACAATTTCAAAGAAGAAGGGATTGCGGGAGAATCATTGTGGCAAGGTCTAATGGGTAAGCTATCAGCCAACGTGAATCGCCCTTGGAACAGGGGTGTACCATTGAAGGATACGGCAAACACCGCGGTCGCTTTCCACAATGGTAAATTGCTAGCGGGGTGGTACATGTGTGGTGATCTGTATGAGATTGATCCAATCACGCTAGAGACCAAAGGCATCGAGAATTACAGCAATACGCTCGATTCCAAAGCGATGGCGCATGTAAAAGTGGATGAAAATGCCAATGAGATGATGTTCTTTGACTATGAAATGACTGGCTCGTACATTGCATACGGTGTTGTGAACGGCACTGGTGAGGTCAAGCATTTTGTCAAGGTACCTACTCCTGGGCCAAGAATCCCACACGATATGGGTATCACCACCAACTACTCCATCCTTATGGATTTGCCGCTTTTCTACGATATGGAACTGATGGCCAAAATCGGAAAAGCAGTACCAGTTTTTAGAAAGGATTTGCCTAGTAGGTTTGCCATCATTCCGAGGTTTGGCAAGAGTGAAGACGTACGCTGGTTTGAGGCTGAACCTTGTTACATTTATCATACGATCAACTGCTGGGAAGAAGGAGACGAAATCATCATGGACTGCTGCATCAATCCAGATCCAGCTCCCCAAAAGGATCTGCCTAAAGGCACTCCGGCCGTCGAAAAGCTAAATGCCTACCTGCGATTGAAAGCCTATCTGCACCGTTACCGGTTCAATATGAAAACGGGAGAGACTAAAGAAAGCAGGTTGGATGATATGGGCACGGAGTTCCCTTTGATGAATAGTCAGTACCTGGGGAAAAAATCCAAATATGCTTACAATCAACGCCTTGAGCTTTCGAGGACTCTACGATTTGATGCCATCGTGAAATACGATACGGAAAAACAAAGTTCTGAAGTGCACGTGTATGGCAAAAACAAATACGGTAGCGAATCACCGTTTATTCCCAAGCCTAATGCAGTGGAGGAAGATGATGGATATGTAATCAGCTTTGTTACCGATGCGGAGACCGACAGTTCAGAGGCGATCATTATCGATGCAAAGAACATGTCGGCGGAGCCCTTGGCTAGAATCAAATTGCCACAGCGCGTGCCTCTGGGCTTTCATGCATGCTGGGTAGATGGTGACAAGATTTTCAATTAGCAACTATCTCGAACATCTGGTAGGAACGTTCCCTCTGTGGTACGTTGAGGAGGAGATTCAGACCTGAAAACCGTCGATTTTGCATTTTGCTTTGCAACTGAGGAGCTATCGAAGCTAATGGCAAGAACTTTGCGTCCTAGTAGCTAATCCATCAAGGTAGTTATATCAGTGCTTTGTTACAGGCCCTGCTTAGGTCCAACAAGGCTATCTTGGTCGCATGTCTGCCATTGCGGCTGAGCTTGAGCGGATTAATGTGTCTTAAACGGTGGATTGACCGTCTAAAGTAATGTATAAATAATGCGTCTTTGTGCAAAATAACCGATATTTGCCTCCCTTAACATCAGCTAGCATGAAAGCAAAAGCCTATATCTCAAACGCTCATCCCTCCTATATAGAGTCTCTTTATCAGGACTACAAACAGGATGTAAACAGTGTAGATCCAGAATGGAAGAAGTTCTTCGAAGGATTCGAATTTGCTTCAGCATCAGAAAATGGCGGCTCCAACGGAGCGGCAAAAACGAGCCAGAACGGACATACTGGAGGAGTTGCGCCCGTCCTTAGTTCTGATGAATTGAAAGTGTATTGCTTGATTCAAGGCTACCGTGAGAGAGCGCACCTGGAGTCAAATACAAACCCTATACGCCCAAGGAAAGACCGCAAAGCCAGCATTGATACGCAGGTATTTGGTCTCGGTGATGAACTACTGGATCAGGAATTTGCAATGGGTGCTGAAATCGGAATGGGCAAAGCCAGGTTGAGAGATATCGTAGATCGTCTGCGTCACTTGTATCTGGGAAGTCTTGGCTTTGAGATTTCTCATATTACCGATGTTGAAAAGCGTAATTGGCTCTACGAACAAATCGAAAGCCAGCCAGAGGGTTATGGTTTGACCCTTGATGACAAAAAGCAAATCCTGTTCAAGCTAAACCAGGCAGTAGTTCTTGAGGAGTTTCTGGGCAACAAATACCTGGGTGAAAAGCGGTTCTCCCTGGAAGGTGGTGAGGGAACGATTGCTGCACTTGATGAGATCATACAATGTTCAGCAGCGCTGGGAGTGGAGGAGATCGTAATCGGAATGGCTCACAGAGGTAGATTGAGCGTGCTTGCCAATATCATGGGTAAGACCTATGAGAATATCTTCTCAGAATTTGAAACAAACACAAAGTACGACCTCACAATGGGTGACGGGGATGTTAAGTACCATTTAGGCTATTCCTCGATGTATCCGCTTCGTGCAGGCGGCTCTATACAGATGAAGCTGGTGCCAAATCCCTCGCACCTCGAATCGGTTAATCCGGTAGTGCAGGGCTATGCCCGTGCAAAGACCGATACCGTATATGGATCGGACTACAACAAGATCATGCCGATCATGATCCATGGTGACGCTGCTGTAGCTGGACAAGGTCCCGTATATGAGGTCTTGCAAATGTCTCAACTGGAAGGTTACTTCACCGGGGGTTCGGTACATTTTGTAATTAACAATCAGGTTGGATTTACTACTGACTTTGATGACGCTCGTTCTTCTCACTATTGCACGAGTGTTGCCACCGCAATAGGTGCTCCTATAATTCACGTAAACGGAGATGATGCAGAGGCGGTAATCTATGCTTCGCGTCTTGCAGCTGCTTATCGCGAAAAGTTCCGTGCTGATGTGTTCATCGACATGGTATGCTATAGAAGACATGGGCACAATGAAGCAGATGATCCCAAGTTTACGCAGCCAAAGCTTTATGCTTTGATTGACAAACACAAAAACCCTAGGGATCTGTATATCGAACAGCTGACTTCTCGGGGAGACGTGAATAAGGAGTTGGCTGAGACCATGGAAAAGGAATTTAAGGCCACGCTGCAGGATCGTCTCGATATGGTGAAGCAGCAGGACATTCCTTATACCTACCAGGAGCCGGAACTGGAATGGCAAAAGCTGCGAAGTTCCAAGCCTGAGGACTTTTTGGTATCTCCGGAGACAGGCGTGCCGGCTGAAATGCTAAAGAAAATTGCCACGGGTATCGCCACCATTCCGGAAGGCTTTAACGTACTGCGAAAAGTAAACAGAATACTAAAAGCTCAAGAAAAGCTGGTCGCAGCTGAAAAGGTAGATTGGGCAATGGCGGAACTATTTGCCTACGGCAGCCTGATGCTCGAAGGACATAACATTCGTATGAGCGGTCAGGATGTGAAGAGGGGTACCTTCTCACATCGTCACTCGGTATTTGTGGATACGAATACTGGCGAGCAACACAACCGACTTGAAGGTGTGGACGGGATGCAGTCTAAATTTAGAATTTACAATTCCCTGCTGTCTGAGTTTGCCGTCCTTGGATTTGAATTTGGCTACTCAATGGTTTCCCCGCAATCACTGGTAATTTGGGAGGCACAATTTGGTGATTTTGCGAATGGTGCTCAAACCATCATCGACCAATACATCACTTCTTCAGAAAGCAAGTGGATGCGACAAAGCGGATTGGTCATGCTATTACCACACGGATACGAAGGCATGGGACCTGAGCACTCCAGCGCAAGAATGGAGCGGTACCTGCAGTCCTGCGCACAGTACAATATGACTGTCGCTAATATCTCTTCACCAGCCAATTTCTTCCACGCAATTCGCCGTCAATTGAACAGACCGTTCAGAAAGCCATTGATTGTAATGTCGCCGAAGTCATTGCTTCGTCATCCGCTCTGTGTATCTGACTATAGCGAGCTCGTGGAGGGTAACTTCAAAGAAGTGATTGACGACAAATCAATAGCAGATATTTCCTCAGTGAAAAAAGTGTTGTTCTGCTCAGGTAAGATTTACTATGATCTCTTACAATACCGAACAGAAAACAAGCGAGATGATGTAGCTATTGTGAGAGTGGAGCAACTCTACCCATTACCGGGACATCAAATCGATGCTGTAGTAAACAAATACAAAGGTGCAGAGTTGTATTGGGTACAAGAAGAGCCGTCCAATATGGGTGCCTGGGGTTACGTAGCCTGCAAATACAGAAATCCGGATTTGGTACTGATCTCCCGTAAATCTAGTGCCTCACCTGCTACCGGTTACAAGAAAGTGCATGTGGCTGAACAACAAAAAATTCTGGAGCGAGCCTTTGCATAGGCTTATGCGTTTAAAAGAAAATTATCTACTGAGCTAATAAAAGAGAATTATGATCGTCGAGATTAAGGTGCCTGCGTTTGGAGAATCAGTTACCGAAGCCACCCTGGCTTCCTGGCTGGTAAATGATGGTGATTATGTGGAGATGGATCAGTCCATCTGTGAACTGGAATCCGACAAGGCCACCTTTGAGGTGCCTGCTGAAAAAGCCGGAGTCATTAAGATCATCGTTGAAGCTGACACTGATGTAGAGATCGGCGTGGTAATCGGAAGCATCGATACCTCGGCAGCTCCAGCCGCCGTAGCTGCTGCTCCAGCCGCAGAGTCTGCAAGCGCTGAAGCTGCTAAGCCAGCGGCTCCAGCTACTCCCGGTACACCGGCTGCTCCTTCAAATGGGGAAAGTTATGCAGCAGGTCATCCTTCTCCTGCAGCTGCCAAACTGATCGCCGAGCACAAACTTGATGCAGCTGCAATAGCTGGTACTGGACGTGATGGGCGTATCCTCAAAGAAGATGTAGAACGAGCAATTGCCAACGGTGCCAACGGAAAGTCAGCAGCCAAAGCTCCTGCCAAAAGCAGTCCTGCTGCTCCAGCAGCTCCAGTGACTGCCAATGCAGGCTTTAGCCGTGAGACCAGCTCCAAGAAGATGTCCCGTCTGCGTAAGACAATTGCCGGGCACCTGGTAAATGCCAAAAACAACACCGCCATGTTGACTACCTTTAATGAGGTAGACCTAACAGAGGTGATTGCACTGCGTAAGCAATACAAAGAAATATTCAAGGAAAAGCATGGCATCGGATTGGGTTTCATGTCTTTCTTTATCAAGGCAAGTGCTACCGCTCTGATGGATTTCCCGGCTGTAAATGCACAGATCGACGGAGAGAATATCGTTACTCATGACTTTGTAGATGTGTCGATAGCAGTATCAACTCCTAAAGGTCTGGTGGTTCCGGTAATTCGCAATGCGGAGTCCCTAAATCTAGCCCAGATCGAGAAAGCAGTCTACGATCTAGCAGTTAAGGGACGAGACAATAAGCTGACGATGGAGGAAATGACTGGTGGTACATTTACCGTAAGTAATGGGGGTATCTTTGGTTCTCTGCAGTCTACACCTATCATCAACGCTCCACAGTCAGCCATACTAGGCATGCACAAGATTCAAAAACGCCCAATGGTAATGGGTGATGAGATTGTTGCACGCCCAATGATGTACCTGGCACTATCTTACGATCACCGAATCATTGATGGTAAAGAGGCCGTGACCTTTCTGGTAAGGATCAAGGAGCTGCTGGAAGAGCCAATGAAGTTGTTCCTGGAGATTTAGGTACTGCGGGTCATCGGATGACCGATTTCGGATTACAGCATTGAATACAGTTATCAAATAGAAAGACCAAAGTAGGGGCGTACCTTTGTGTACGCCCATGCAATTTAGCCGAACAGCCAAAGAGCCTAACGTCTCATGGCAAAAAGGGTAAAAGTTAAAGCGATAAGAATTTATGAAGTTTGATGTTACAGTGATAGGCTCCGGGCCTGGAGGATATGTGGCGGCCATTAGAGCAGCTCAATTGGGATTCAAAACAGCCATCATAGAGCGGTATCCGACTTTGGGTGGAACCTGCTTGAATGTGGGCTGTATCCCTTCCAAAGCATTGTTGGATTCGAGTGAGCACTACTTCAATGCAACTCACCATTTCAAAGAGCATGGAATAGATGGGGCCGTCTCGCTCAATTTTCCGCAGATGATCAAAAGAAAGGGAGAGGTGGTAGATCAGAATGTGCAAGGAATTGCCTTTCTGATGAAGAAGAACAAGATCACCGTCTATCACGGGCATGGCTCCTTTGCAGATGCCACACATATCGACATCGCCAAAGACGATGGTACCACTGAGCGTATCGAGAGCGATAAGGTCATCATTGCCACTGGCTCCAAGCCAGCAAGTCTGCCCTTCATTAATATAGATAAAGAGCGGGTGATTACTTCGACGGAGGCGCTGAGCCTCAAAGAGCTGCCAAAGAGTATGGCTGTGATTGGAGGCGGTGTTATTGGTGTGGAATTGGGATCTGTTTATGCTCGCCTGGGTACTAAGGTATCGGTAATCGAATATCTCGACCGTATCATCGCCGGTATGGACAAAGACCTAGGTAAAGAACTCATGAAGACTATGAAGCGTGATGGTGTCGAGTTTCATGTTAGCACCGGTGTAACTGCCGTGGAAAACAAAGGTAACTCTGTGCTCATAACAGCCAAAAACAAAAAGGATGAAGAGGTACAGATGGAGGTAGAATACTGCCTCGTATCTGTAGGACGTAAGCCATATACCGACAAGCTTGGCCTGGAAAATATCGGAATCAGTGTAGACGACAAAGGCAGAATACCGGTCAATGAGCAGTTGCAGACAAGTGTACCAGGCGTATACGCCATTGGTGATGTAATCAAGGGAGCCATGTTGGCACATAAGGCCGAAGAAGAAGGCGTTTTTGTAGCAGAAGTACTGGCAGGCCAACATCCACATGTAAATTATCACCTAATACCAGGTGTTGTCTATACTTGGCCAGAAGTCGCTGGCGTGGGCCATACCGAACAGGAACTCAAGGAGCTCGGTAGAGCTTACAAGTCTGGAAAGTTTCCTTTCAAAGCCAGCGGACGCGCAAGAGCCAGTATGGATACAGATGGTTTCATCAAGGTACTAGCAGACAAGGAAACCGACGAAATACTAGGTGTTCACATGATCGGTCCTCGTATTGCCGACCTTATTGCCGAAGCGGTGGTCGCAATGGAGTATCGTGCTTCAGCAGAAGATATCTCCCGCATGTCGCATGCGCATCCTACCTATACGGAGGCCTTCAAGGAAGCTTGTCTGGCCGCAACTGACAGTCGCCCAATACATCTGTGATTTCTAGTGCTGCGTAAACAAAGTATGTGACACCTTTAAGGAGCTTATCTTTTTG
>JAHDEE010000181.1 GCA_020629005.1 Chitinophagales bacterium | reverse complement strand
GAGCGGAGCCGAAAGGCCCGTTATTGGCGGACTACGGAGCTGGTAATGAGCAGTATATGTATCAAAACCCAAAACCCAAAACCAAATTCTCAACCCCCAAATCTCAAATCCCCCGAAACCTTCCAGCCCCAGCCCAAAGCAAGGTACAAGCCACCAAGCACAGCAGTCCTGTAAATAGAATCAAGGATCACCCCCTCAATCGCAGGCAGAAAAGAGTTTGCCACCATTAATAACAGTAGTATCACCAAGACCTTAAGCATATTCCAGGAAAAGGAGTGAATACCCATTTTCAGATAGATATAGCCAGACAATAGACAATTGAGCAATACCAGTACGATGGCCGTTCCAAGGGCGGCTCCGGTATAGCCCATCTCAGGAATCAAGAAATAGTTCAGCGCAACAGCAATCACACCCGATGCTATCTTGGCAAAGAGATCCAACCTAAAATATGGGGAGTTTAGGAGAATAGGAGAGTTGACCCCACATGCTATGCTAAACAGCAAAGCAATACCCAGATACCAGCAAATGCTGATCCCTTCACGATACTCAGCTCTACCAATCAGCTCCACCAGGTTGTCGATATTTACGACAATACCTAGGAACACAAACCCACTCACAAAAAGCAGGTTGAGTGCAGTACGTTTGTTTATTGCCTCTATGCTACCAATGTCCTCCTTCGCTGAAGCCTCGGCCACCAGCGGGGCTACTACAGAAATAAAACTCTGCTGAGGAATGTACACTAGGTTGGAAATGGTGACGAATATCACGTAGATACCAGTAGCCTCAAAGTTGATAAAGGCTGCGACCATCAATATGTCAAGACGGTTAAACAAGATCACGCCAAGTCGACCAAAAGATGCATATGCTCCAAAGTTTACAATTTCCTTAAATTGCTCGCTCCTGAATATTTGAAGCCCTTTAAAACTTAAGGGCAGCGAACCAATGCTGCGCATATAAGCAAGAATGAAAAAAAGGATCACAGCAAAATTAAGCACCTCCAAAATGATGAGTGTACTCAAACTGATGAAGCCAAACCAATAGAGAAGAATCAAAGCCAGGACTAAGAGGCGCTGAAAGAAATCATTGAAAAACACTGTTACAGCTCCCTTAAGTAGGGATTTGCAATAGGTGATTAGGGAATCATTGACAATGTAAAAGAAGACGCCAACATAAATCAGCCAGTAGTACTGACTAGCCAGACTGCTACTTGCTTCATTACTAAAAGAGGAAAGCACAAAAGGTTTGAGCAGGAAAAATGCCAGTATTGACAGTAGAACACCGACAAGTGCGTACAGAGCAGTAAAACTGAAAAATACTTCAGGCTGCTTTTCGTATCTCGGATAGTAGCGGGTAATAATATTGTCTAGCCCAAGATTCCCCACCATTGTTGCCACACTCAAACAGGCAAAAAGCCACTGCACCAGCCCAAGTGCCTCCGCTCCAATGTAGGCCGGATAAAGCCAGACCCGATTAAGGAAGCCTAATCCAAGGCCCAGCACCATAATGATTGTGATAGAGATTCCCTGTCGACGAATGACTCCCATTAGCTGCTAACTGCTATTTCTTGAGGGACGCGAAGCAACCAAGGCAGGTTGCAATTTCTCAGGGCTGCTTTGTACATTATCGCAAGTTAAGGATAATCGTCACTTCTCTCACACAAGGGACGGGGCTTTTTATGTGGCCGTGAGTACCAACTACAAAGCACCACTTGGGGAACGCTATCCCCAGTTATTACGGTCCAGTGTTCTGTAGGTAATGGCCTCGGCAATATGCTGCATCTCAATCGTCTCCGATGCCTCCAGATCAGCTATCGTTCTGGAAACTTTCAGAATACGGTTATAGGCTCTGGCCGAAAGGCCCAACCTTTCCATAGCCTGTTTCAGCAACAATTTACTTTCGGGATTCAATTCGCAGAAGGCATTGACCTGTTGAGTGTCCATCTGTGCATTGCAATGCACTTTCTTGTCTGTCTCAAAGCGCTCAGCCTGCAAGTTTCTCGCATTGGAGACGATTGGTCGAAGCTCCGCACTGGTTTCAGAAATCTCTGCCCCCGTCAACTCGTCAAACTTCACTGGAGTCACTTCGACATGCAGATCGAAGCGGTCAAGCAAAGGACCAGATATCTTGTTTAGGTATTTCTGTACGATGCCAGGCCCACAAACGCAATCTTTCTCCGGATGGTTATAGAATCCACAGGGGCATGGATTCATGGAAGCAATCAACATAAAGCTGGCCGGATAATCTACCGAGAATCTGGCACGCGAAATCGTGATTCTACGCTCTTCAATCGGTTGCCGTAGTACTTCCAGCACAGAACGCTTAAACTCTGGAAGCTCATCCAAAAACAGTACACCGTTGTGCGCCATTGAGATTTCTCCGGGCTGAGGATGGGCGCCTCCTCCCACAAGAGCCACATCACTTATGGTATGATGTGGAGCCCTAAAAGGCCGGGCAGCAATCATCGATACATCCGTTGGCAACTTCCCGGCAACGGAATGAATCTTAGTCGTTTCAAGAGCCTCTTCCAACTCCAAAGGAGGGAGAATACCAGGAAGACGCTTGGCAAGCATGGTCTTTCCCGCACCGGGAGGTCCAACCAGCAATGCATTATGTCCACCCGCGGCTGCAATCGTTAAGGCTCGCTTTATGTTTTGCTGTCCCTTCACATCAGAAAAGTCTGAAGTTTGCAATTTGAGATTTTGGGCAAACTCCTGCCGAGTATCTACAATCACGCGTTCAAGTGCCAGCTTGGTCTCAAAGAAATCTACAACATCTACAAGATGATCTACACCATACACTTCCAGACCCTCAACGATAGCCGCTTCCCGAGCGTTTTGCTTGGGTAGAATAAATCCCTTGAAACCTTCCTTTTTTGCCTGGATTGCAATCGCCAATGCACCTTTTATCGGCAGCACTTTCCCCTCCAGGGTCAGCTCACCCATGATAATGTACTGTTCCAATTCTTCGTAAATCAGCTGCTCGCTCGCAGCAAGAATACCCACGGCAATCGTGAGGTCATAAGCAGAGCCTTCTTTTCGAATATCAGCCGGTGCCATATTGATAATCACTCGCCTGCCTGGCATTCGAAAGTGGTTTTCCTTCAATGCAGACCAAATCCTCATCTGGCTCTCCCGAATGGCACTATCGGGAAGTCCAACAATAAAGTAGCCTGTACCCTTCATAATATTGACTTCAATAGTTATCGTGGTTGCATCAATTCCAAATACCGCAGATCCATAGGTGTTTATCAACATAGCTTCGCATTAGTTTACATCCCGGGAGGAATTCATCCCCTTCCCACCTATCTAGAGTAATCGAATAGCAGAATTCCACAAACTCGGGGCATATTTTTTTGAGCGGGAAGCGATTGCGGCTTAATTCCTTCAAAACCACTATTTTCGCAACTTGAATTAAGATGCCTACGCGATCCTTGTTTTCTGTGATCCTTACGCTCATTTACTCACAAAATCATCCAATAAATGGCTATTATATCTCCATTTCAAGCATTCCGTCCCCCAGCAGAACTGGCTCCATTAGTTGCTGCCCGACCCTACGATGTGTTGAACAGTGAAGAGGCAAGAGTGGAAGCAAGCGGAAACGATAAATCCTTTCTCAGAGTCACAAAACCGGAGATTGATCTGCCCGTAGAGCTGGATCACTACGATGAGAAAGTGTACAAACAAGGCAGGGATAACCTGGACGAATTTATCAGCGGTGGTGTATTGATTCAAGACGAAGCAAATTGTCTCTATCTATACGAACTGACTATGGGAGCGCATGTACAAACCGGTATCGTTGCGCTTTCCTCCGTTCAGGATTACTTCGAAGACAAAATCAAAAAACACGAGTATACCAGACCGGTAAAGGAGAAAGACAGAATCAAGCATATGAGAACGCTTGGTGCCCATGTCGGACCGGTTTTCCTGACTTATCCCCATGTGGAGGAAATTGATACGATCATAAAAAAACAATGTGAGCAGCAAGCAGATTATGACTTCACACTGACTGATGGCATTAGACATAGACTTTGGGTGCTGGATGACAAAGCAGTAATTGCATCCATTTGTACACTCTTTGAGCACAAAGTGCCGGCAACCTATATTGCAGACGGGCATCACAGAGCTGCAAGTTCTGCGAAAGTGGGTCGAGCGCTTGCTGAAGAAAACCCTGGTCATACAGGAAAGGAGCCTTATAACCATTTCCTTTCCGTCCTTTTTCCAGACGATCAAATGCTGATACTCGACTACAATCGGGTGATTAAAGATCTGAACGGGCACTCGGAAGACTATGTGCTGCAGGCCTTAAATATGTACTTCCACATCAGCAGTGTAGGCAGTCCTTCTAAACCAGCAGAAGTAGGAGAATTCGGAATGTATTTGAACCGTCGATGGTACCGGCTTCGTGCAAAAGAGGAAATTCGACGCACAGATGACCCAGTACTTTCCCTGGACATCAGCATATTACAGGCATTCGCACTTGATCCCATCTTTGGAATCAAGGATCAGCGAACCGATGAGCGAATAGACTTTGTAGGGGGAATACGGGGCTTGGCAGAGCTCGAAAAACGCGTCGATAGCGGTGAGATGGCTGTTGCCTTTTCTCTGTTTCCCGTCAGCATTCAGCAATTGATCAATATTGCTGATGCCGACCAGGTAATGCCACCCAAATCAACCTGGTTCGAGCCAAAACTTCGAAGCGGTTTACTTGTTCATCGTTTTACCACCTTATAAATCTATAGCACATGGCCTTGTTCCTAAACAGGATTTCGACCCTCTTGATGCTGCTAATGGCCTCCCTGCTACTCGTATCATCAGGGCAACTTGCTGCGCAGGAACCATATGAGCTGGACTGGAAAAGGGAAGTCCCCATCGTCGCGGCTGGTACTTTTATGGAGCTAAGTTTCTTTATCCTGCACAGAAAGATGCAGCCACTAAGTGTCGAACAAATCGAAGCCTTGGACCCTTTGAAAGTGCCCTCCTTCGACAGATATTCACTGCGGCATTATAAGCCAAAAGCTGCTAAGTTTAGCGATGTCCTGCTTTATACAGCGCCACTGGTACCACTAAGTCTGTTTGCAGATAAGACGGTGCGTGATGATGCGGGTACTATGCTGGCTCTTTATGGGGAAACTATGCTGATCAATAGTGGATTGACAGCAATCACCAAGCAACTGACCATGCGTACCAGGCCGTTTGTATACAATGACGGGGCGCCATTTGAAAAGAAACAGCAATTGGATTCCAGAATGTCTTTCTTTTCGGGACACACTTCAACTGCCGCTTGCAGTTGGTTTCTTACGGCAAAGAACTATCATGACTACAATCCAGGCTCAGATTTTCGTCCAGTGGTGTGGACCACTTCAGCCGCTGTTCCGGCTTTGATGGCATACCTACGATGCAGAGCAGGCAAGCATTTCCTAAGCGATGTAGTCGTTGGCTATCTGGTTGGGGCTGCCGTTGGCATTCTTATTCCTGAAATTCACAGGGTCAATAACTAAAAATGAAACAGCTACTACTCTTCCTTCTATTGTTTGCGCTTTCAACCAGAGCAGAAGCTCAGGGAACGCTGCTTCAGCAGCGGCAATATGGCGGTACCGGCGATGAGGAAAGCGTGGACATGATTCAAATGCAGGATGGTACCTTCACGGTGGCTGGTCGCTCCACATCCAGCAATTTTGATGTGCCGGTAAATTTTGGACTTGAAGACATCTACATCATTAACGTGGACGCCTCGCTGGACACAGTTTGGACAAGGGTAGTTGGTGGTAGCGCAGAAGATACTGCAACGGACCTTATCGAAACTGATTCAGGTGACATAATGGTTGTAGGGTCAACCTATTCTGACGATAATCATGCTGCTGGAAGTGCAGGAATGCAGGATGTGTTGCTCGTAAAGCTATCAGCTGACGGTACACTCTTGTGGACCAAGACCTACGGTGGCTCTTTAAATGACGTGATCTCCTCAATTACCCAGGTAGAAGATGGTTTTCTAATGGCTGGTTACACTGGTTCTCCTGAAATTGCGACTGACATTGCAATGGATGATCTGGATGCATGGGTGATGAAGATTGATCAGGAGGGGGAGCTACAATGGAACTATACGATCGGTGGTTCCAAACAAGATAAGTTTAACAGTCTGGTATTGAGTTCCAATGGTGACATAATGCTTGCCGGCCAGAGCCAGTCTAGCGATGGACCTATCACAGAAAGCAGAGGTTATATTGATGCATGGTTGGTAGCTCTGGATGCCAATGCTGACTTCTTATGGTCACGAAATTTCGGTGGCTTAGCTGGGGATGTGATCGTAGACGTGATTAGGCTCCAGGATGGCAATTTTGCTGCGCTCTGCGAAACCCGATCTTTCGATGGCGATGTTGTCGGTAATCATGGTAATGAAGACTTCTGGCTACTAAAGCTTGACCCTCAGGGAGAAATCATTTGGCAAAATACTTTCGGAGGCTCTCTGCAAGACAGTCCGTTTTCGCTTAGCGAAAACCAAGCAGGAGATATCATCATGATCGGCTCCACCATTTCTACTGATGGCGATGTGTCCACAGATCAGGACAATTTCAACATCTTCCTTTGTGCTGCAAATGGCCAAACAGGCGACCTTTTGTGGGCAAAAGCGGTTGGAGGCTCCAATACAGACTTCGGTATATCAGTAGTACCACTGGAAGACCAGAAATTGATGCTAAACGGGTTTACGCAATCCCTCGATGGTGATTTTGGTGGCAAGCATGGAGCACATGAAATTTGGCTTTCTCTCTTCGAACCTGGAAGTCCCGATGCCATTGTAACAAGTCAGCAAATCGATCTGAAACTGTATCCTAATCCAAGCAAGGAAAAATTGTCCATCTCCTCGAAGATACCCATAGATGAAATCCGGCTCTTTAATATCAATGCTCAGCTGCTTGAATCCTGGCAGCTGCGAAAAGCGGAATGTAGTCTAAATTTGCAGCTAGGCAGTGGCACCTATTTCCTTCAAATAGATACTAAAGAGGGTACTTTGTTAGAAACTTTTGTGGTCACTGAGTAAAATAACTATTGTCGCTAAGAGGCATCCAGCATTTGATCGATCGCTTGCGCCAAAGCCCTGTCTTTTTCAGTAATAATATCGCCTGCATCATGTGTGCAAAGTCGGATGTCTACCTGATTGTATACATTAGACCAATTAGGATGGTGGTTGTGCTTTTCAGCAAGGAATGCGACATGGGTCATGAACGAAAAAGCCTCCATGAAATCCCTAAAAATGAAGCTTCTACAGAGCTGGTTGTTTTCTTCCTTCCACATAGTTCGGTTTTTTAGCAATTGAAAAATAAGTTAAGATCAGGCCCGCACAAGATGCGCTTTTTGCTCAAAAAACACAATCCTAAGCCTCCATCTGGAACTGCAATCAACAATTGTAAACTCGAAGTCAATTTGCAGCAGAATCTCAAACACTTCAGGCCCCTAATTTGTACTATCTTTATTGCAGTGGCCTGTCCCATTTCTCGTGTTGCTTTCTCAAAGCATTTTGGCCACTTTGAAAAACTCATTTAACATGAAGACAATCATTACAATTTGCTTTTTCTTAATCTGCTCTGGGTTACTGTATGCACAGGAGTATACCTGTCCAAATCCAGAGGATACTGAATGTGATTTGTTGCCCGATATTGGACTGTCAAGATCACTCTTGCTGGATCCAGAGCAAAATCCGGAAGCGGTTGGATCGCTGGGAGTTTCTGTAGGCACTCCGAACATTGGACATGGTCCGCTACGTATTATGCCTACAAACAACTTCATCTGTAGCGGCGACACAATCAACGCTCCACTCGGCATTGAGGAATGCCCTGATGGGAGCGCCCCAAGACAGCTGATCAAGCAAGTAATCTATCGAAAAGTGGGTGATGCAATTGATACTTATCTGAGAGATGCCGGCACCATGACCTACCACCCAACACACGAACACATACATGTTGATGAATGGGGGACCTATTCAATCAGAGAAGAAGTGGAAGGTGTGGAAGATCCGAGACTGTGGCCAATAGTCGTGGCCGGGTCTAAGCTTGGATTTTGTCTCATGGATCTCGAAGAATGTGGTGATCCGCTTTTCGCTCAGGACTGTGAGCTGCCCGGTGGTTTGCCTTTTGATGCCGAAACCTTCCCAAATTACGGTCTCGGAGGTGGACAATACAACTGCGCTGCTGAGGCACAGGGAATATCTGTGGGATTCCTTGATATCTACCATTATTATCTCGATGGAATGACGATAGACATTCCATATGATGTCTGCAATGGAACCTATAAACTGGTAGTGGAAGCTGATCCAAAGAATTTCTTTCTCGAAGAGGATGAAACAAATAATTATGTGGCTGTTGATATCGAATTGACACAACAGGGCAATCAACCGGAGGAAATTCTTGAAGTGAATGGGTCTACGGTCTTATGCCCTGGAGAGACCGTCGAATTGACCTGTAATTTTGGTATTGAGCCATTGTGGTCCACTGGAGAAGTTGCACAAAGCATCACAGTTTCTGAAGCAGGATTTTACTCAGTTTCTTCTGCAACAGACTGTGTGGCAGCCGAGTCGCAGGTAATAGAGGTAGTATATCGTGAAGTAGAGAATCCCGTGACTACTGCGCCGGAGAGCATCTGTCAGCAGGAGAGCGCAACAATTATGGTCAACAACGCAACAGGTGATGTCTTCTGGTATGACAATGAAGCTTTAGATGGGGTGCCAATAGCTACAGGTACTGAGTTCGAAACACCCATTTTAGGATCTTCAACCGATTTCTACGTGGTGCACGAAACCGTTTTTCCCGGCCTGGTAGAAGCTGCGGGACCTTATGATAATACTATCGGAAGTGGAGCAATCAATTCTCCACAATTCAATGGAGGTTTGGTAATGAAGATACAGGAGCCAGTTACGCTGGTTTCTGCAACTTTCTTTGCTGAGACTGCTGGTAACAGAACAATTGTTTTAAGCACAGGAGACGGTTCTGTAATTGAGGAACGGGTGGTCTACATAGCTGCTGGATCCACCGAAGTAGTGCTCGATCTCGATCTCCCGGTAGGAGGTGATATCACATTATCTGCTTTTGGTGCCGACGGCGTGTCTTCTCCTGAACTTTACAGAAATCAAGGTGGGGTGGAATATCCATATGTGTTACCTGGCGCATTGGAGATTGTAAACTCAAGCTTTGGAAGTAGTTACTACTATTACTTCTACAATATGCAGATACGCTTGCCAGACCAGACTTGCTCAAGTCCGGCACAAAAAGTGACCGTTGAAGTAGAGCCTTGTGGCGTAAACACTCAGGAAGTGTACGAAGACCAATCTATCGTACTTTTACCTAATCCGGCTAAAGATTACTTCCAGCTACAGTTTGATGTATTGAGCAGTCAGCATATCAGCATATCAATGATCGATATGGCCGGTAAAGAAGTTTATGCTCAGAAGCTGTCAAACTTTAGTGGGAAATTTGATCAGCAAATAGCCATTAATGATTTGTCAGCAGGGGTATACATCGTGGAGATTGCGAGAGATACTGGTAAGAGCCAACGCAAACTGATCGTGCAATAACACTGCGCTTTAAAAAAAAACTTTGCTATAGTGGCAGTGAAACCTGATCTTGTATGGGTTTCACTGCCACTTTTTTATTTGCGAACTATGCGTCTAAGTATTGTTTTTCTCTGCTTGTTCTACAGCATCCTTGCAAATAGCCAGGAACTAGTGCAATACTTTGACAGCTCTAACGCTCCCATCTCTGAGGCGCCTATTACAGCTTTGCAAGTCAGTCCCGATGGGGCGATTTGGGTCGGCACAGACTACGGTCTTTATGAACTGAACCAGGAAGTTTGGGCCAGTTACCTAAGCAACAATTCTGAACTGGCTGATGATTATATAAAGGCACTACTTTGGCAAGATGGCCTATGGATAGGGACCCTGGCAGGAGGGCTGCAAAAGTTCCAGGAAGATACCTGGCAGTCCTACAATCCCCAAAATTCTGATCTTCCCTCTTACTTTGTTTCCTGTTTGGCTAGTACTGATGATGCAATCTGGGTAGGCACAACTTCAGGCGCAGCAAGACTCAAAAATGGAAGCTGGTTTGTACTTGATCAACTCGGCGAGGGCTGGCAGCTAAATACCATTAAATCCGTGGCCGCTGAAAAGCCCCATAAGCTGTGGTTTGGGACCCTCAATTCCGGTTTAGTCAGGTGGGAGAATGGAGCTTTCACCATGTTTCAAAATGTAAATTCGAGCCTACCGGATAATTCGATTGTGAGCATCAGCATTGATACAGCAAACAATAAGTGGCTTGCGACTCCCTCTGCCGGATTAGTAAAGTACGATGAAGCATCCTTTTATCAACTTGACGAGACAAACTCGGGAATTAGCTCGATCAGTTCATCACAGGTATTAGTGGACCATCTTGGGCGAAAGATTTATGCAACTATTGATCAGGGGATTTTTATTTACCAGGAAGGCCAGTCTCTACAGATTGACATGGAAACTGCCGGTCTCCCCAGTCAGTCAATCTCTGCAATCGCAATGCATGATTCGATCTTATGGGCAGGAAGCACAGATGGAATCCTGATGCAAATTAGCCTTTCTTCCTCACTACTTAGCAATAGGGTTCCCGAGCCAAAACCCAGGATTCAATTCTGGCCAAATCCGGCGAAAGACTATTTGCGATTCACTTTACCCGATACGGCAGAAAACTGCAAGCTCTACGACTCTTCCGGTAATCTGCTTGAACGATACGCGCTGCCAGCAGATGAATTACAGCAGATTAGTACTGCACACTTAGCTGGTGGAGTTTATTATCTTCAGATTGGTTCTCACTGCTTTCGGTTTCTCAAGTAGCAAAATATGTGGAAGCATTTTTACCTCCTGCGAATTGAATACCTAGGTTATCGATACCACGGCTGGGCTCCCCAACCAGGTTTGAAAACAGTGAGCCTGATGGTTCAGAAGACGGTTCGCTTTGTATTAGAGCACGATCGCTTTAAGATCCTGGCTTCTGGTCGCACCGATGCAATGGTTTCGGCCTGTGATATGGCCGTTGAGCTGTTTGTTCAGGAGTCAATAGATGAGCAGGACTTTCTCAAAGCATTTGATCATAACCTGCCGCCTGACATCCGAGCAAATAGTATCAGAAAAATAAGTAAGGATTTCAATGTGATCCAAAATGCCAAGAGGAAGAAGTATGGCTACTTCTTTTCCTTTGGCCGGAAGGCGCATCCGTTCAGCGCTGCATTGATCGCGACCTTCAGAGAAAATCTGGATATCAAACTGATGCAGGAAGGGGCGAAGCTGTTTGAAGGTAATCATGATTTTCGGAAATACTGTACCAGACCCTCAGCCAACACCATTACCCAACGCCAAATAATAAGAAGCGAGGTTATACCAAACGAACAGTTTATCGCCAACTTCTTTCCAAAAACCTCTTACGTGTACGAAGTAGAGTCCGCTGGCTTCATGCGGAATCAGGTCAGACTGATGATGGGACAACTGGTCTTGTTGGGCAGACAGGAAATTGACCTGCAACAATTGAAGAGGAGCCTCATCCAAAGCGAAGGCGAACACCTGCACTACATCGCTCCCGCCTCGGGACTCATGCTGCTTTCTCTTGATTATGAAAAGGAAGAACTAGGTCAGGACTCAAAATCCAGCTAAGTCCCACAAGCTTCCGCACCCTTGTTATTCGGTCATTAACCTGCATTTCCGAATGATCACTTAAGTCAATTCCAAAGGAATGTTTCGACTGAAGATAGTTTCAAAAGACATGGTAGTATTGGTTCCTTCTACTCCCTCTATAATGTGGATATGATCGTAAATGACATCTCTGAGATGTCGATTGTTGCGCGCATAAATCTTCACCATAATCGCATAGCGTCCTGCAATGTTGACACATTCCACGATCTCTGGTATGTTGGCAAGTTGCTGTTCTACTTCACGATGGTACTTTGAATCTATTAGCATGATCTGCGTATAGGCAGAAGTGTGGAAGCCCAGCTTCCAGCTATCAAGTCGAATGGTGGTATTTTTCAGTATGCCCGATTCGCGTAACCGACGTATCCGCTGATGGATTAGTGTATTCGATACATGGAGCTTTTTTGCCAGCTTCACGAAGCTAATTCTTGCATCAATTGTCAATTCTTTTAGGATGCGTACATCTACAGGGTCAAGTTGGTTTTCTTGCATAGCATTCTCAATATTGAAACTGTTATTATGACTTTCGAAATAGCAAAGTTATGAAGAAATGACTTAAACAGTCCTATCATTGTGCAATTATGGTTACAATGGGCTTTATTTGCGTCAAAATAGCAAAACAGAATATCATGAACCCTACAGCAATTTTATCAGTTAGTCTAATCCTGTTCTCAGTGATTGACATCATTGGATCTCTTCCTGTGATTATCAACATGAAGAGAGAAGGAGTAGACATAAAGCCAGGTCTTGCTACAGGATCAGCAGGACTGATCATGTTGACTTTTCTCTTTTTTGGAGCGGCCATTCTTGGACTTTTCGGCATCGAGGTATCTTCCTTTGCACTGGCTGGGTCTCTGGTCATCTTCTTTATCGGTCTGGAAATGATTCTGGGCATCCGGTTTTTTAGGGATCACCACGATGATGGGGGCTCAGGAAGCATTGTTCCACTGGCATTCCCCCTTTTGGCTGGAGCAGGAACATTGACAACCATTATTTCTTTGAAAGCAGAATATGACACTAACAGCATCATTGCAGGTATTGTCATTAACCTGGCATTTGTATACCTCATCCTAAGATCCACAGACTGGCTCTCGCGGAAAATGTCGCCCCAGGTGGCGAGCACCCTGCGAAAGGTCTTTGGCATTGTGCTAATAGCCATCGCTATTCAGATGGTTAAGGAGCATCTCTAGCTTTTGGATTCTAGATTACGGATTAAGGGATTACAATTGGTTTCGACTGCCTGGCGCGACGGGTACGTAACGCCGGGCGGAAATCCTAAATCCGTAATCCCAAATCCACTGCCAGTTCAAAATAGCCCTGATCGAAACGGAATGCAGCTTGCAGGCAGCCGACTGAGTGTGCCAGCAGCGGTGGCTCGACCTTAGGAGAGACACCGATGCTGGATACACGAAGCG
>JAHDEE010000180.1 GCA_020629005.1 Chitinophagales bacterium | reverse complement strand
TGCTTGCATCAATCCAAAAAAACGGACAATATTAGGAAGGTTCTGATGGGATAATGGTATCTAAATGACGCACAATCAGTGGGTTGAGCTGTGTTCGAATTAGGAAGCATATGCCTTGTGAGTAGCCTGCTTTTGTCGCAGTCAAGCCAGCACTTATCCCTGAAGTTCTCAACTGCTTAATTTTATTTGGAGCGACATGGTCACTGGCGCGTTAGCGGCTTGCTCGGCCTCCGCTATTACAGGGCACCTGCCTGCTTGTTCCTGCTCAGTGCCTGCCGTCTCCTCCTAAGGTCGGAGCCAGCATGCACTGGCAGTCACTGGCGCATGCAGGCACCCTGTACCGCTGCGGTCGAGGCTATTTTGATCTGTGAGTGGCTCGTAGCAGAAGAGCATTAGTCATTGTAGTACAAAGCTTCCACGTACAGCGTACTCTGTATGCACTGCACGAAGACTATAAAAGTAGAGACCACTAGCCCACAACTCGCAATTGAGGGCAAGTGTTTGACTAGAGGAAGACTCAGTTAAAGATATAGAATGGACCTGGCTGCCGTAGACGTCGTAAATGTCTAATCTTGAATGGCAATCAAGCTGGGAGATCTCGATATAGATCTGTGAATTGGCGGGATTTGGGAAAAATTCGAGATCAATTTCGGGCAATATTTTATCTTCCACTGGTAGCGGGGCAGTGTATTCATAGTGTTTTATGCGATTTGTATCATATGCGATTATGTCGGCTTTCCCATTCAAGTTGAGATCCATTACCAGGTGCTGTTTTAGGCCAAGGAAATCGTCTGACAGTACATGGTGGACGAAAGACTCGTCCGCGCCATTCCACAAGAACAAATTGTAACCCATAAGCAGGTCTAGATGTCCATCTCCATCGAAATCGGCTGGCGGGTTTAGACTAAGCTCATTAGGTAGCTGATCACCCATTGGAATTGGCAACATGTCTAGCTCCTGAAATAGCGTAACCCCACCATCACCGTTGCCTTTGAAAAACCTGACCGTTGATGGTGCATATTCCGCCACAACAAGGTCTGGAATTCCATCTCCCGACCAATCATCAATCACGACAGGCCAGGGACTGGAGCCTCCTTCCATGATGAATACAGAACTGTCTGCAAATATCCCGTTCTCATCGGAAGCTCGATAATACAATTCCACTGGAAGGCCACTCTTTTTAAATACATAGTCATTCAAGCCATCCATATTCCAGTCGATCACTTTGGCATAAGTGGCATAAGCCTGGGTCTCATCAATGCTGAGCTCTAAAGGCGGCTCAAAAGCCCCTTGCTGGTCATTTAGGAAGACCCTTAAAGTGTCATGTGATGCTAATGCAATGTGATTTCTTGTCATCAAGTCAATGTAAGTATCTTGATTTAGGTCAGCCCAGAAGAATGCTGGATCCACGAACAAAGGGTCAAGAATCTTTGTTCCCGGTCCATACCCCCCGCCCGATAACTCAGTAATCCCAATTTCGTAGTAGAATTGATAGCTAAAAGGCCCCGAGACAAAATCAGTTCTCCGGCTGTACATAATATCAGGCGAATCATTATTATCGAAATCAAAGAGGGTCCAGTTTTCCTCCAGATAGCTATCAGACTCAAATATAGGACTTGGATCGGAAAGCTGGCCACTGCCATCGGAAGCCATGATCATCAGTTTGTTCCATGCCTGTAGGACCAGATCTTCATTTCCATCATTGTTGATATCCTGTACCGTCAATTTGTCAAAATACGGGTATTCACATTCTGCAAGGCAGTCTTCCTGAATGCTGCTATCCTCATAATGGATATAACAATACTTCCAGAAAAAACGATCTGTGTAAAGTACTTCATCACCAACGAGCAGAAAGCGACTTGTAGCTGCTGGGTATGCGTTCACGTTTGAAAAGACTTCTTGCTCAACTTGTGTATATTGCATAGCAGTAGCTGGAGAACTGATAAACCATATGAGTTTACCAGTATCCCTGTTGATGGCAGCAAAATCGTCAATTCCGTCCTCGCTAATATCTGCGAATATTTTCGGGCCAACAAAGTGTACTTGAGGCTCCAAAAGATATTCCCAGGTTCCAGACACATCAATACTTCTGATTTCGAACTTCGGATAACTAGATCCAAGTTCTGGATCTTCAAAGTGGCCTTCCAGGGCAAGGCCCAAAACCTCGTTGTCGATTCCCGTCACAACATGGATATTGTTGTAGCCCTGTTCGCAATCAAACAAGTATTCATGTACAAATTCGAAATCACCCGTTTCTCTCAGTAGATGGACTTTGCCATCTACTACGATTAGGATATCTTTATCACCATCCTGATCGTAATCGTGATAGGCCTTCTTTTCTGGTTTGCCTACACATTCAACAGTAGTGCTGATGCTGTCAGTTTTCCATTCGTTGCTGCTTTGGTCCAGGTAAGCATGATAGAAGTATTGGATCCCGTTATCTTCATCGAAGTTTTCCAGCAGCACATCCACTTTTCCTTGACTATCCGGACTTGTTAGGCCGAGGATTGCTGCGTTGTTAGCACCACTGTATTGCAGCGTAAATTCTGCGCTACCGTCATTCATCATCGCATACCATGTTCCTGAATCTTCGGCGAAAATGTCGACATCACCATCGCCGTCGAGGTCCCCAGAAATGGCTTCGTAGAATATATAGGCCTCATCCCAGACAATCCTATAATTGTGCAGGGCAAGTGAGGATTCATCGAAAATGATGAAGTTTGGGAACATATAATCGGTTTCGCCGTTGCCATCGAAGTCGGCGGCTGCAACCACTTTGCCCATCCACTTCGGTCTTTCGAAAAGCATCTCCTTGAATTCAATTTGTGCCGTCAAACTTGTAGCTGCACAGATCAGTATGGTGACGATAAGGGTTTTCATGCGGTGAATGCTATTGAAGGGAATAGGGTGCTAGTAGGGAACTGCTTTTGCAAGGCTGGCACTTACAGAAAGTACAAATGATCCTTGATTTCCCGTCGTGCCAACTGCTCTATTTTGGAATACCTTGACTTCTTATTTCTACTTAATAGCTTTTGCAGTTTAATCAGCCCGTACCAATCAGCTGCCACTGCAAGTTTTGCCTGTACAATCCAGGTATCCGGGTGATGACTGGATTTTAACAGATTCGTTTCGCTCAGGATGCTTACGAACTCAGGAAATGGAATCATTGCAAGTTTTTGAGTGCTATCGATTCCATTGCTAAAGAGATGTCTGGAGGCTGCTTTTCCCACGCCTTCAATTAACCTAAGGTCAGATTGGTTCTCTGAGGCCCATTGAAGGAACTTGTATCTGAAAATCGATTGGTCAAAGGTTCCGATAGGATCTCTCTCGTCATAATGGGCAACATATATTTTTCTATCAAGTCCGACTTCGTATATCTTCTTTAGGGTCTTGAGTTCGGGGTCGGTCTTTTGGTTCTCTATCTTTGAGATATATTGTTTATCGGAGCCAATTTTTTCGCCAAGCTCCTGTTGTGTCATATTCAGAGAATACTTTCGCACCTCCTTGATAGACGTACCAAATGTGAGCTCCGCTTGTTGACTCTTGTCTAATTCTGAGTGGTCAATTGCGTTTATTGGATCAAGTTGAAAAAACATCTCGATCTGTTCTTCCTCTGAAACCTTTATCTTGGTCTTCACTTGCAACCAGCTAAGGGTTTTATCTAACAACTCTACAGATGAAAACAGCTCTTGATCTTGGATAATCTCATAGCCAAAATCTCCTTTTCGAAATTTCAGTCTGCGGAATAGCTTCTTCACGTTTAACTTCCTATGCTCTCCATTGTTTGAAACAAAGGAAATCCAAGGAAACTGTATAGTCGTAATCTTCAATATGCGATTATTGGTCCTCATCTCTGGCAATTTGCGGGTTAAGAGAGTTAAAGATTATTAGTAGCCTCTCCTTGTTTTCCATCACTTATTTTATGGCCATCTTTCTCTTCCTGGTTGGTAGATTTCCTGCATAGACTTCTCCATTTGCAATAATTATGAGGTCTTCATATTCGGCATTGCTGGCATGAATATGTGGTGGCGGATGATCGCCAGAAAAGCATTCTATCTTTAAGCCGTCCTGCAGAAATAGTGTAGGCAATGTGTCAAAAGTTGTTTAATTAGACTACAATTTAGCATTTTTTGACCAAATAGTCAATAGAACTTTCTCCACGGCTCACTGTCATCAGCAAATAGCCCTGGGCGCAGCGGCTATGCAGTGCTGCCCTGCTGTGGTGACTGCCAGCCTATGGTAGCTCGACGATAGGAGAGATGCCAGAGGCTGAGCAGGAACAAGCAGGGAAGTGCTGCATAATAGCGGAGCACAGGCAAGCCGCTAACGCGACCGAAAAGCCTTTCGCTCCTAATAAAAAATACTCCTCCTTCTGACATACCTTCAATTACTCCTCGGTTTGCGTCCTTCAGTTAGATAATATTGGTAATTTGGAACCGCTGAAGAACAATTGCCCGAAAGAACGAACTTCGGCGGTCAAACCGCGATTTCAATGAGAATATATCTGTGTACAATTTTCCTAATCCTGATTACTTTTCCGGCTGTTGGACAGTACTGTAACGAGTGGATTTCCGAGTCTGGATACGATAAAACTTACTTCAGGTTTCCGATAGACAAAGATGGCTTGTATAGAATTACTGCTTCGACTCTGGAACAGGAAGGTTTTGATATGGCACATTATGAGGACATCAAAATGTATGCTAAGGGTCGGCAAGTGCCCATCTATTTGGCCTCTGATTATATCGAGTTTGTTGGTTATGGCAATGATGGTGAAATGGATACAGCTCTGTTTCTGGAGCCGGATTGGCAGGTTTCTGATGAGCAGACGCTTTTCACGGATGTCTTGTTTTACTACCTGACCTGGGATGCAAATGGTGATCATCTCCGCTACAATGAAACGGAAAATGATCTTTCGTCAGCGGCGGAGGCGGAGCCGTTTTTTATGCATAGATCAAGTTGGTGGGCAGCAAATATTTATCATTCTGGAGTGCCTTTTCGCATCGGAAATGTAAACGTGACCTACAGTGCATTTGATGAAGGAGAGGGTTTTTGGTCTCCATTTGTTGACAGCAACCTAATTGATTCGGCAAGCTCCATCTTGTCGACCCCCTCGGTTTACGATGGACCTGGGGCGCCCTTACCGCTACTGGAAACAAAGATTGCAGGACGGAGTAATGAGTTGGCAATAATACCGGATCATCACGCACAGATCACAGTGGGAGAGGACTTGCTGTTAGATTTTACTTTTGATGGTTTTAAGATTAATGAATATGAAATTGAGGTTCCGATATCTTCTCTTAATACCTTGAGTAGCTCCCAAACCAAAGTTACTTACACCGCGGTCGGAGATATTCAGGATGGAGCCAGTGATCGGTTTTCTTATGCCTATACACATATTACCTATGCGCGCCAGTTTGACTTTGGTGGAGAAAGTGGATTTGCATTCTCATTGGATAATGATAGTGATAAATATATTGCAATATCTAATTTTGACGGCGGACTTGCTCCGGTGCTTTATGACATGACGAATATGCGCCGTTACGAGCCTGTGTTCGAAACCGGACTCTACAAATTCCAGCTTCAGGCTAATCCAGACAATGGCGAAAAAATGGATTTGTTTTTTGTCTCTACTAATGGTTTTCTGAACCCTGAGTTTGATATGGTTAATTCGCTGGAGCCGATTGAGTTTACCGACTTTTCTCAGTTGGAGAATCAGGGTCAATACATAATCCTCTACCATAAAAATCTGACGACTGAGATCGGCGGAGTCAATCAGATCGAAGCCTACGCCGAGTATCGGGCTTCTGAGGCTGGTGGAGCTTATGCTGTGCAAGCTTTGGACATTGAGCGCCTGTATGATGCCTTCAGTTGGGGTGTGGACAAGCATCCCTTATCGATTAGAAATTTTGTCAATTATGCCCTGGCCAGCTGGAGCATCGAGCCGGAGTATTTATTGCTAATTGGCAAATCGATCAATTACAGAAAGTGCCGATACTCGCCGACTACCTATCAGCAGAATCTGTTACCAACTTTCGGTAACCCGGCTTCAGATCCGCTCCTAACCAGCTCTGGCAGCGACAGCTATCGCTCTCAATTGGCAACCGGTAGAATCAGTGCTCGTACTCCCGAGCAGGTGAAGAACTACCTGGACAAGGTGATGGTACATGAAGCACGGGCAAGGGAAAGCAATTGTGATGATCTCAGTGCAAGGGCAGCTAGTAGGAGGGCCGTTCACCTTAGCAGTTCTTATAATCAGGATGATGATGTAGACGGAGAGTCAGATGATTTTGTCCTGTTTACCTCCATGCTACGCGCATATGAAAATTACATTGAAAACGATACATTTAGGGGAGAAGTAATAGATAGTTTTCATTACATTAAGCCAGTCTTTACGGGTGGTGTTGGAGGAAGTGATCCAGGACCGGATCGTTACCAGACCTTTAAGGATATCTTGGCAGAAGGTGTATCTGTTGTTAATTTTGTTGGTCATGGAAACTCCGATGCTTATCCCACATGGGATTACAGTAGCAGCTGGTATTTCCAGGCTTCAAATTTTGACATTGACTATTATCCCATTATTTTTTCAGGTTCCTGTTTCGTTGGGGCAGTGCATTCTGCAAACGAAACCACAATGGCAGAAGACTGGACCTTGAGTCCAAATCGTGGGGCCGTTGGCTTTCTGGGAGGGGTGCGTTTTGGTTATTCCTCTTACCTGGCAGCCTACATGCAATCCATGCACAAACACTTTAGCTCCGATCTCTATGGCATGTCTATGGGTAAATGTATGCTGGCTGCCACCGATGATAATTATTTCGATTTACAGGTAGGTGGCTCAGCTTTTGCTCTTGGCATGCGCAAAACGATAGAGGAATATACCTGGTGTGGTGATCCTGCAATACGACTAACGAGCTATCAGAATCCGGAGTATTATTTTCCTGATGGAGATGGAAGCGTGCAGCTTTCTGGCCTGGAGCCAAATGTTTCTGAAATTACGGTAGCCTTCACGCTGGCCAATTACGGCAATCTCGATGCGAATCCTTTGCCGGTTCAAATTAGTATTCAGGTGGAAGAGCAGAATTTCGATCAGGTATTCTTGCTAGAGGATGTAGTGGCACCAGCAAATCAATCCAGCTATGAATTCATCATAGACGTTAGCAACTTGCCGGAAGGACTTGCAACGCTGACTGTTCAGCTAGATCCTGGAATTCAGCTGCAAGAGGATTGTATTATTAATAATGTAGCTAGTCAAACGTTTGAATATGAAGTATGGCAATGCCCAACATCGGCAGAACCTCTGGAGGCAATGAGCATCTGCTCTGGTGAAATACCTGTGCTTCCGATATCGGATTTTCAGGCAGCGATTGTAGATGAGGACAGTCTGGCGCTGGGAGGAAGCGAGCCGATTATTAGCTGGTATTGGGATGCGGCCCTTACAGAGGTCTATGATGAAAGTCCTTTCGTGGGTGGAGGTACCGCAGCCTGCCCTGGTGAGAGCGCTCAGCTCTACGCGGCTATTTCTTGTAGCATCGACAGTATTCTGATCCCAGCTGGCAGTCTGGATGTGACCGTTTACCCTCCGCTCTATGCACCTACAATAATAAGAATAGACGAGCAGTGCAACTACGAAGTACTACTAACTTGCCCGGACGAACAGTTTCTTCTAGATGAAAGCTTCTCTTTACAATTGGAGCCCGAAGATCCTGCAGGAACGGTTCAGTTGATCGTGCAAAATTCGCAGGCCTGTCAACAAGAGTTTACAGTTGAGTATGAAGCATGTCCTGGGCCTCCTCCTCCTACATGTCCCTCTTTTGTAGGGGTGGCAGAAACTTCGCTGATGGTTTGTGCTGGTGCACTGTTCACTTTGAGTCTCGAAGCGGTGAATCCGGAACTCGGAGAGGTCGCCTGGCTCTTTCCTGAGAACCATATCGAATACGGCTATCAAGCGGGAGAGCTATTTATCGATCCTCCATTGGGATGCTCCCAGGTTGTGCCTGTTGTTGCACAACTGACCTGTCTTGAATCTGGGGCTGTGATTCACTCCGAGCAGATCAGCATAGAGGCCTTCGGGCAACCGATAATGGAGGCTAACACAGATGGCTGTTTTGTCAGTGTCAGCTCGAATTGTGAAGATCATTTGATTAGCTGGATAGATTCTGATGGAAATGAGGGCATAGGCAATACTTATGAATTTGAACCCGGATGCGAAGGTGATGTTCGATTTAGTGCCCAAAGCGCGAACTCACAAGTGGATTGCGGTACAGCAGACATATTGATCGACTGTGATTGTGATTTCCCGCTTTCAACTCAAGATCAGCAGCATGCAGGGCAAGTACAGATTTCTCCCAATCCGAATACTGGCCAGTTCATGATCAAGTTTCCCGCTCACTGGTCTCCCGACAACACCTCTCTAGTGGTTTTTGATGCACTTGGAAGAAGGCTTGCGATAGACTATCAAACAGAGGATTCGATGATACTGGTGAAGCTACCAACCTTTTCACAGGGCTTGTATTTTCTGCAAGCAAAGGAAATTGGAATAAATCAAAGGATCACAAGAAAGCTATTGGTAGAATAGACATCTCTTCAATTTATTTTGGAGCGAAACAAATCCCATCGCGCTTACACCGGTCCGGCTCTCCACTATTATTCGTACCGCTGCTGCCTGCTGCGGCATCAGCTGTAGCATCTCTCCGTAAACTCCGAGCTACTACAGCTGAGCCTCCGCCACGGCATCATCGGCACTCATAGCCGTTTCGATCCGGGCTATTTTGCACCATTGGTGTTCCGTGGCTGGTTTTTTATGATTGCTGTAGTCAATACATAGTATCAACAAGAGCTTGGCGCTGCACCGATATTGGCTAAACAATTAGCGCAATTGTCGGTTAATAATGCATACGATCTCAATACCTCACAATAAACAATCATGAAGCAACTCACAGTTCTGGTGCTGCTACTGTCTACGTCATTATGCTCTTACACACAATCTATAGACTTTACTATTGATCCACAGCCGGACCTGGTGCAAGTATACGGCGGGTCTTTTGCCAGTGGAGACATTGATCACGATGGAGATAGCGACTTGCTGGTGGCGGGCATCACACCAGGAAGAGAAACAGTTCTGTATTTGAATGATGGCATTGGCAGCTTTTCAGAAGTTGAAGATACGCCATTCCCCAAGGCTTCTGGCAGTATCACAATCTTTGAAGACCTGGACGATGACGGAGATTTGGATTTGTTCTTTTCCGGTAACGGTTTTGGTGTTCAGAAGTTTGCTCATGTGTATGTGAATTCCGGACAAGGAGTTTTTACTCAATTGCCAAATCCTTCTTTGCCCTCATTTGCGGATGGTGCAGTTGATTTAGCAGACATTGATGGAGATGCCGATCTCGACCTGCTTATCTCCGCAAGGGCTGCCGATGGAGAGCTTTTTGCCGATGTATTTCTCAATGATGGCAACGCTATATTCACAGCTTCCGACGATCAGCCATTTACTCCCATTGAATTTGGTCATTTGACATTTCTGGATGTGGAAAACGATGGAGATGCGGATGTCATCATAGCGGGTACTCAAGAGGATGAGACAGGGATTACGGCATTGTACATCAATGATGGTGCAGGCAATTTTGCGGCAGATCTGAATAATGCTTTTGTACAACTGGCTGCGGATGACGTAGATGCCTTTGACAGCGATAATGACGGAGATATGGACATCTTAATGTCTGGACTAGACGACCAATCTACTGCACATACGAATCTCTACATCAATGATGGAAGTGGACAGTTTTCCCTTTTGGAGGAGACGATTCTCCAGAATACTTTTGCGGGTGCTAACTGCATAGCAGATTTTGACAATGATGGTGATGAGGACTTGGCGATCATTGGTTCGCAAGATGGGGGTGTGCCGAATATTTACAATATTGTTTATGAGAATATGGGCGACAATCTGTTCAATCCGGTAGACACCATAGGAGGCGAGTATATTGCCGCTTGTGTAGTTGAAGATTTTAATGGTGATGCTTACAAGGATATCATTATTCAGGGTTTTGCGGAAAATACCAGCGTTTATTGGAACACGTCTCTACCAGCTTCATTAGAAGATTGGTCGCTTTCCCCCTTAGTGTCTGTATACCCTAATCCGTCCGATGGTGTAGTGAATGTCATTCCGCAATCGATAGCATCTCAGCCGCACCTCGGAATTTACACTGTTGATGGGCGAATGGTCTACCAAGCCAATTTCTCCAAACAAACCAGGGGCTTAAGTGTCGACCTAAGTCCGGGTACATACTTGCTAGTATTAAGTTCCGGTGATTCCACTGTTGCCAGCAAGCGGCTAGTTGTCAGATAATTTTCTGCGAATCTGAATTTGAGTTGTATGGCATTGGGCCTAAGTCATGAGGCTCTTCGCGACCTTCAATTTTTTAGAAGCGAAAGGTATTACCAGCGCGTAGTCGGGCTACCTGTGCTCCGCTATTATGCAGCGCGGTCCTGCTTGTTCCTGCTCAGCCTGGGGCGTCTCCTGCTCTGGCAGGAGCCACCCCAGGCTGGCAGTCACCACAGCAGTACCGCCCTGCATAGCCGCTGCGCCCAGGGCTATTTTGCCACTGGGCTCGGCCGTGGATAGAAGCCGGACTGGTCCTGCTTGCTACCCATTCCCATCTATGCCTAAAAGCTCTTGCTTCTTGATGCCTGATTAGCCCCTTTTACAATTCCATTGGTTGTTCCACTCTGTCGTGAACAATTGCTTTACTTGGCGGCAGAAAGTAAATATTGGATTGATTGAGATTCGCTTACTCGAAGAGATGCTCACTTCTTGCGCTTTGAAGCATAGGGTTTAGTCTCATCCAAGGCTATAGCCTCAAGTAAAACCACTCGTAATAGGTCAAAATTCACCTCTTGCGCTGTTGAGTAGGTGATGCCTGCCACCTGTTTTCGATCTTTGAAATCCAGCAAGTTCAAATCATTGGAAAGCTCATTGGCCCGAAGAAAGGCAAGCTCTACCGATTCCTTCTTTATCGGGTTCAAATAGCAAATCCAGCTACGCCCATAATAGAAAGGCACTCGGTAGCGAATCTTATCCTGCAGCCCAAACTCTTCACTGAGCAGCTTGTGCAATAGCATCATGATCTCTCTTTGCGCACCGTTCAATTCATAGATAAAATGTTCAACTTCGGACATGGGTTGGTTTTTGGTTTCTAATTTCCAGTACCGTTATTCAATTCCATTTCATGACAAGCGAAGATAAGTAGACTTATGTCAATTGAGCGCAACATTTACTTCTTCGCAACGTTCCAGAGTGAGTAAAAACCCAATTTGGAGTCTTCAACGGTCGCTGAGCGTAGTCGAAGCGCCCGTTGAAGACGGACCACGAAGAACAATATTTTCATTGCACAAGGCCTTCATTACCAGCTCCGTAGTCCGCCAATAACGGACCTTTCGGCTCCGCTCAAGGGCCGTCATTGGCTACAGCATTAATATGAGCAAAGTACTTTGTCAGAGAGGCGAATTAGTTTTTACTCACTCTGGCTCGCAATCCATGCTCGCCACATCTTCTAGTCCCGCGTGTTTCTGTTTGGACACCAATGTGAACATGGGTCTGCTTACAAAGTTGGAAGATCATAGGGATATCGCCAGAAAGCTCAAAAGCTTGACTGACTGAGCCCAGCTAGCTGTCATCACCAATCACTCTCAATTGAGCCTCCTCCGGAAGCAGAAATGCGTTCGAGCGCTCCAGTTTTTCTTGTAATTCATTCAAGCTATCTCCAAAAATATTGGAGCTAAACAGTTGCGCTTTCGAGAGCATACGGATGTATGGATTCGAGTCAGCTTTTCGAGTGAGTTTGCGAAGAGTGAGAATGTAGTCGTCTCTAAATACATTAGGTATGATGATTTTAGATAGTCCTGCAGCGACAAGCTCCGCATTCATCATGATACGTGCGATTCGTCCATTGCCATCAAGGAAGGGATGCACCTCACTGACCAAAAACATGATGTAGGCAGCTCTGGCAAATGGAACCTCAAGTGCTCTGTAAAACTCAAAACCCTTAGCCAGGGTGCCTCGGACCAGATCTTTATCAACGAAGGCGGTTTGCCCAGCATAGTTGTTTTTGTCTTTAAATTCTCCTGGTTTTTTATCAGTTCTAGCTGATAGAAGTATGCTGTGTCGATATTGCAGTACTTTCATAAGTTCATCTGCCGTATCCGGTACAGTGCTCATTTCTTTCTTGTTGGAAACTATTTTGTACGTCCCCAATATATCATGTGAGTCTTGGTCTCTGGTTGGAATCGGCTTTTGCGTTTCTATGATTTGCCTGGCCTCAGCGATCTCAAAGACAGTTCCTTCGATATAGTTGGAGAAGTAGCTTTCATAGAAAGCAAAATTTCTGAACGCCTTCAGGTCGGAGTTTTTTTCTTCCAGGCGTCTGTATTCATGTTGTTGTAGATCGCTAAACAAGATGGAAAACAGCTCGTATCTTTGCGGATCATAGGGCATTCCAAATGCACGTGCCAGAGCTAAGGGATTTGTAAGCACCTTGGAGCTATGAGTAGTAAGAAGGGCACTAATGATCTTATCCAGCCTCTCGTATTCTTTTTCCATTCCTAATTCCTGAGCAACTACTCCGGCCTGATCGCGCAATTTGTTCAGTGCCTCTTCACCATTTACACGCACAATCTGCTCCAGTCTTCGCTCTATGTCAGCACGAGTTAAGGTCTTCGAATCTGCACCTGATTTTCGGGAGTTTTGTAGGTTTTCCAGAAATGCCCGCGCCCTCTGCGAGGCATACAACTGTCCCGATATGAGGTTGTCACCTTCTATTGGCCCTTTCCCTTTAAGAAACCTAACTGTAATCCCCGGCAGTTCATTCTTTTTGGTATACGAATAAGTCAAGAAAATTTGATTGCTGGAAGTTGGACGAAACTCCAATGCCGATCGATGGCTAAGTATTGCACCTGGGAACAAGCGTCCCAGGATGTTGAGAATGTTTCTTCGTATAATCGTTTCCGGTTCTTCTTCCAGTTTGCCCGTGTAAAGACGCGGCGCCAACTTTACTATTAAGCCTTGCTTTTCAAGTTTTGCTATCTTTTTCGAGAGCGCCCGATCGGAGGATCCGAAGATTACTTCTTGTAAATGTATAGGGAGATTATTTTCCACTAATTCTACTTTAGCCCATCAATACGGCGAATTTTTTCCACTAAAACCCAATATACGGCGAATTTTTTCCACTAAAACG
>JAHDEE010000179.1:11845-13259 GCA_020629005.1 Chitinophagales bacterium | reverse complement strand
GATTAATGCTGCTGGTACAGCGGCACCGTGAGGGGGGAGTTGGTTTTTGGTTACCGTTATCCCAAAAACCAAAAACCAAAAACCAAAAACTCCAAACCACCCTCACTGCAGGTGCAAAAATAGCCCTGATAGAAGAGGAAATAAAGGCAGTGCCGCGCCGCTGAGTCGCCCTGCCTGCCTGGCTGCCCAAAGCAGACATGCAGGCAGGAGCAGCGAAGCAGTGCGGCACTGCCTTTATTGGAACGGATAGCAGGCAAGTTGTTTCCATGTGCATCGAGGCTTCGCTCCAAATATTTTTATTGACATAACTGCTAATCCAACGATTAATCGGCTTGGGAATGGGGAATTTGCTGTATTGTGGAGCTTTTTTTCATTTTTTTTAAACAAGAAAGCAACCTAAAGCGATATAGATGCATATACCCATCAAAGACAGTCAAAGACCGTGAACAGAGAACACGAAATAGAATTAGTCAGGCGGACACAAAAGGGAGACCAGAGGGCCTTTCGGGCGCTTTATGACCAGCATAAGCGGGTGCTTTTTGTGGTATGTTTGCGCTATAGTCGAAATCGGGCGGATGCGGAGGACTATTTGCAGGAGACATTTATAAAGATTTACAAGAAAATTGAGCAGTTTGATGCAAATAGGGGAGTATTTGAAGCCTGGGCCAGAAGGGTGGCAATTAATACCTGCCTGGAGAAGCTTAGGAAACACTCCTTGTATGCTGTCAGTATATCTGATGCCGTACATTTGCCCGCACAGGGAACGGATGCTCTTTCGAAGATGCACTTGCAAGACTTAATAGATTTGATTCAGACTTTGCCGGAGGGCTATCAAACCATATTTAACCTGTATGTAATTGACGGGTTTACACATAAAGAAATAGCGGAAAGATTAGGTATTTCCATCAGCACGTCAAAGACTCAGCTGATGAAAGCTAGACAAATGCTGCAAAAAAAAATTAACGAGCGAACGGTAATCAACGAAGATCATGGATAGATTTGATGACATATGGAAAAACAGCTTCAACGAGCCTGAGTTGCCCGGTGAAGACTGGAGCCTGCCTTCCGATACGGTGTGGGAGGGTATTTCCAAGGGAATCGAGCCTGAGCAAAAAGATCGAGCTTTGGTTATCTGGTGGATAGGCGGTGGCTTGCTCTTGATTTCCCTGATTGCCCTTACTTTTCTGGTATTTTCGAGGACAGATCGTACCAGTGATAACAAGGAGGCCCGTGAGATAAATACAAAATCAGCTGTTGCAGAACGACTGAATCAGGAGACTGTAAGGGGGGCGCAAGGTGCTGATAATGAGTTATATAGGTCAGCTTTAGAAGCTGGCGAACAGGAAGGTGTTGCTACGCAAAGCAATATTGAAAGGCAGAAGGCCTCAAATGCTGAGAAGTCTGACCTTGATAA
>JAHDEE010000179.1:0-11745 GCA_020629005.1 Chitinophagales bacterium | reverse complement strand
ATCCCGGGCCACCCACTGTCTCTCTTGATTCTGCAAGTTTTGTGGAAGTTACTGATATGAAAAGTTCCACAAACTTAAGCGGGGCCATCACACGGGGTCATGCTTCGACGGATTGGAGATTGAGTTCTTCGGTGAAGTCTGAGCTTGTGGAGGCAATTAGTCCTTTAGGGGCCATGCTGGAGCAGCAGCAATTGCAGAGCAGTATTGATTTGGGTGCCGAGTCGAGAGCGGTTGAAGTAGAGTTGCCTAAAGCGGATCGTTCGGTTGAGTTGGCGCTGGCCGTGGGCCCTATGTACTGGAAGCATCGAATCAGTGATCAATACACCTCGGATCTGAGTCCTTTTGATTTTAACTACCAAGACAATTTTGGTTATGCTGCTCGCCTACAGGCTAGCAAGCCATTGACAAAGATTTTGAGTTTGGAATTGGGCTTAGATTATGAACGAGTCAATATCAGCTCGGGGCACAATTCAAATATTGAATACACAATTCAGAATGAGCCTGGTGCTGATCAGGTGAATGATTATGAAGTATCCCTGGCTACTCCGTACGGCTTGATGAAGACAGAGTTTACTTTCTTCCGCAATGCTGAAGTGGAGGATGAAACGGTTGCTTTGTTGGTAGACTTTAAAAACGAACACTTGATTCAGAATCTTCGAATACCTCTCAGCCTTCGGGTGCATCCGCTGGGAAGGTATGGAAAGCTTCGGCCTGTGCTGGGAGCAGGTTTAGGAACAAATTATTTGCTGGAGTTGCGAAATGCACCTTCTTCCATAAATACAAACCATTCGGCCGTCCACTATCAGTATGGATCTGCAGTCATGCTCGATCAGGATATCAAGCGCTGGCACTTTGATCTATCGCTAGATGCGGGGTTTGATATTACCTTATTGGATGGTCTGGATTTACAATTAAACTATCAGTTTAGCAAAGGGCTGAGTCCGCTTTTCGAACTAGAAAAGTATAAAACCTCAGTCGATCGCCATTACCTCTCGCTCGGTATAAGAAGGCGATTCTAAGGAACAAATTTTTTAAACATATTACTCGCTCTCTAATTGTGTTCGTCACGATCATGGGGAGGGTTTAACCTTTACAATTATTAATCATGAAAAAGGCGTTATTACACACCCTGTTTTTCTTTATCTCACTCTCGATGTTTTCACAAACGATTACAGACATCGTGGTAGATAGTCCGGACCACAATACGCTGGAGGCTGCGCTAATAGCAGCGAATTTGGCGGAGATTTTAGATACTCCTGGGGAGTTTACTGTTTTTGCACCAACAGATGCTGCATTTGATGCTCTGCCTGCCGGGGCTTTGGATGAGCTACTGATGGAACCTTCAGGGGAGCTCACAAACATTTTGTTATACCACGTTGTCGAGGGCACTGCCTTTTCCGGTGATCTCTCTGACGGACAGATGATTGGTACACTCGCAGGATCTGATGTCAATGTTAGCATTGTTGATGGGTCTGTCTTTATCAATTCTGCTCAAGTGATTGTGGCCGATATTGAAGCTACAAATGGCGTTGTACATGTGATTGATGCCATTCTTATTCCGGAAGTACCGGAGCCGAATATTACAGAGATTGTGGTGAATAGTCCTGATCATGAGATCTTGGAGGCTGCTGTGATTGCCGCTGATTTGGCGGGTACCCTTGCAAGTGAAGGACCGTTCACAGTATTTGCTCCTACGGATGCAGCCTTTGAAGAATTGCCTGATGGTCTGTTGGATATGCTTCTTGAAGAGCCAGGTGGACAACTGACAGATATCCTATTGTACCATGTGCTTTCTGGTGAAGTAAGAAGCACTGATTTGAGTGATGGTCAGATGGCAGAGACCCTGGCTGGTTTGGATATCACGGTTACGATAGATAACGGAATGGTTATGATCAACGATGCGATGGTAACTGTAGCGGATATCGAGGCGGCAAATGGTGTGGTGCATGTGATAGATGCGGTGTTGGTACCGGCAGTTCCCGAGCCAACGATAACCGAAATTGTTGTAAACAGCCCTGATCATGAGATCTTGGAGGCTGCTGTGATTGCCGCTGATTTGGCGGGTACCCTTGCAAGTGAAGGACCGTTCACAGTATTTGCTCCTACGGATGCAGCCTTTGAAGAATTGCCTGATGGTCTGTTGGATATGCTTCTTGAAGAGCCAGGTGGACAACTGACAGATATCCTATTGTACCATGTGCTTTCTGGTGAAGTAAGAAGCACTGATTTGAGTGATGGTCAGATGGCAGAGACCCTGGCTGGTTTGGATATCACGGTTACGATAGATAACGGAATGGTTATGATCAACGATGCGATGGTAACTGTAGCGGATATCGAGGCGGCAAATGGTGTGGTGCATGTGATAGATGCGGTGTTGGTACCGGCACCTGAAGCCACTGTTTTTGACATTATTGTCGAAAGTCCAGACCACGAAATTCTTGAAACTGCTGTAATTGCTGCCGACTTGGCTGGAACCCTTAGCAGTGAGGGGCCGTTTACTGTTTTTGCACCGACAGATGCAGCCTTTGGAGTTATTCCGCAAAGCGTATTGGATATGCTCCTTGAGGAACCAGAAGGAGACTTGACTGATATCTTGCTCTATCATGTGATAGGCGGAGCCACGGTTTTGTCTACCGATTTATCTGATGGTCAAACGGCGGAGACGCTGGAAGGCTCTGATATCACTGTAAGTATCGATAGTGCCACAGGGGCGGTTATGATCAATGAGGCGAATGTTGTGGTTGCAGATTTAATGGCAAGCAATGGGGTAGTGCATGTAATCGATGCAGTGCTACAACCATCTACTGATACGGCAATTGAAGACATATTGATTGGCAAGACGGACCTTTATCCGAACCCAGCCAGCGATTTACTTACGATAGAATTTCCTGAAAGCCAGGCAGGGCAGGATTGGACAATCACTATAGTTGATGTAAGTGGAGCTGTTCTTATGAATACCCAAGCCCAGAACCTACGGGTTCAAATGGATGTAAGCGAGCTGCCGACTGGGGCTTACTTCCTACAATTGCAAACTGAAAAGCGATCCATCACAGAACGCCTTTGCATCATAAGGTAGTATTAATGATTTCATTGAACTGTTAACTAGAGCCTGCGGCACTTGTGCCCAAGGCACTGAAGCCCGTCTGAAAGAATTCAGACGGGTTTCCTTTTTACAAGCCTTTAGGTAGTGGAGATCAGGCATCCAGCCATTTCTTGAAGTTTTTACTTCGATCACGACTTACGATGACCTCTTCTTTGGTGGCAGGGTTTAGTTCAAGTTTGTACCTGCTGTTGAAGTAGCTGTGAATTTTTTGGACTGATTTTAATTGGATGACAAACGCTCTGTTGATACGTAAGAAGGCTGCGGGGTCTAGTAGTTGTTCAAGGTCTTCTAGTTTATGATCAATCAGCAAACGTTTGCCCATTTCTGTGTGTAGGAATACACCTCCCTCTTTTGCTTGAAAGTAAGCAACATCCCGAACAGGTATGTACTTCAATTGATCGCCAATCTTGATGAGAAAACGCTCCTTGTAGCTGGGTTGCAGTTGTTGTCTTAACTCCTTTAATAATTTGCTGGAAACACCGGACGCGAGTTTACGGTCAAATTTGTCCAATGCTGCTTTTAGTTCTTCTGGATCAATGGGTTTCAAAAGGTAATCAAGACTGTTTACCTTGAATGCCTTTAAAGCATATTCGTCATAGGCTGTAGTAAAAATGACCGGACTTTCGAAAGAGCATTGCTCAAATATTTCGAAGCTTTGTCCGTCGGCAAGTTGAATATCCATGAATACCAGATCTGGCTCGCTATGGCTTTGAAACCAGGTTACGGAATCTTCAACACTGTCGAGCACCTCTAAGACCTCGGCATCTGGCTGGCTGCCTTTGAGGAGTTTGGTCAGTCGTTTTGCCGCAGGCTGCTCATCTTCAATTATTAGAACCTTCATACATGTCTATTCTGATTAGGGGTAATATAACATTGAAAAATTGTTCGTCTTCCCAAACCTGCACCTCTTGCTTGGTCAGTATTTCGTACCTGCTCTTGATGTTTTGTAAGCCCATCTTGGTAGAGCTTACGGAGAGTTTCTTTTTTTGCAAGTTGTTTTGCACCAGCAGATTGCCTTCTTCTGTGATGCTAAGCTTGATCTTTAGTGGTTTCTTTCTGCTGATGATGTTGTGCTTGATGGCATTCTCCATTAGAATTTGTAGACTCAAGGGCGCCAGGTAGTGATCAAGTTTTTCTTTGGGAATATGATGCTCGTAGCTGAAATTCTTTCCAAAACGGATTCCTAGCAAGAATTTGTAGGCTTCGATGCATCTCAGCTCCTCCTTGAGACTGATCAGATCCTTCTCTCTAATTTCGAGGATATACCGATATACTTTTGAAAGCTTTTGCACAAAATCAACGGCTAGATCCGGCTCTTCATGTATGATGGAGGAAAGCGTGTTTAAACTGTTGAAAAGGAAGTGCGGATTGACCTGATTACGCAAGGTGTCCAATTGGGATTGCATGTTTTCCCGTTTCAGCTTTTCTGATTCTATGGTGCTCTTTTTTGCTTGCACGAAGAAGTAGATGCTTTCGTAGATGGCAATGGTTAAACCGACATTGTAAAGGCTGGCAGCATTGCCCATAATCAGGTTCTTAGTGAAATTTTGCTCGCTTGCTAATAGTGAATACAGGCAGCCATCCAATACATTGGCAGATAATAATGTGAAGCCCAACTGAGCAGCGATTTGTCGATTGAGTCGTTTGCTTGTTTCTGTTTGCAAGGGCCAGCGTTTTCTGGCCCAGATCATAATAAGCCTGTTAACCTCCCAATAAAGAATGCAGTAGATAAAACTCATCATCCACTTCTCCATGAAGAATTCGCAAGAGAAGGGAGTGCAGTCAAAAAAGATGATGGGTATTAGGAAACTGATCAATGGTACGCCTAGCAGGCGCAACCATCGATCGTTGAATCCTAGTACTTTGTGTCTGCTATTTTTAAGGTGTAAACCGATATGACTTTGTCTTTAATCTGGTGCTCATCAATGCGATTCTCTATCTGCCTACGAATCTAAAACAATACCTTGTATTCTACATTTGGAAAGAACCCTCTCTGGTAAGTGGTTTTTTCATTCTGTAGCCTATTGTCGTAACTGGTCAGGAATATGTTTCTTCGATTAGTCAGGTTTTGTAAGTCTACAGAGAATGTCTGTGTGATTCGCTTACCGTTTCTTCGGTAACCAATCTTAAAATCGTGCCTAAAGTAATCAGGAAAGCGTTCTTCATAAGCAAATTCATCTTGTCGAACCTCCAGGCCAAGGTCTCTCGAAGCCTCCAGGTCTAGCGCTGTATACTTGTTGCCAAGGGCATAGGTCAATCTAGTATCCAGTGTTATCGCATTCTTCTCATTGATGCTAAACTCCTTGCCTGCCAGGAGGTTGGCTACAAGATTGCCATCAAAAGCCGTACTTCGTTGCACTCCGTCGCTGCCTTCATAAGTACTTTCAAAAAGGGAAACAGTACTAAGGAAGTAATAGTTTTTGCTAAAGAACTTTTCAAGGGTTAGCTCAACACCATAATTTTGTCCTTTTCCACCATTGACCAGGTTATCATTGTCGGGTAAGGTGAAATCTCGACCGGCATTAAGCATGCTAAAGCTGGTACTGGCAGAGTCAACTGCTGCGTCTTTGATGTTTTGATAGTAAACTTCGCCCTTGAACCTTAATTGTGGGCTTATTAGCTGATCGTAGGCCAGCACCAGGTGTCGGCTCCGAGTGAAATCCAACTGTTCATTAGCCCGATAGCTGTATCCCCACTGGGATTCTCTTTCGGTAAAGTAAACAGGCAGCGGCTGCAATTGACTGTGCAATCCTGCACCAAAGTTCAGGGAAGCTTTTTCGTTGAGTTCATATTTTACTCCAAGTCTGGGCTCGAAGGCTTTAGAGCCATTGAGGTAGAATTGCGACATGTGAAATCCAGCCACCATGCTCAGTCGTCCGCTAAATCGGTGTTGCCAGTGCATATAGGATTGGAACAACTGTGCATTGCCCTCAAAATCTGTGATGGTGTTGAACTTTCCCGCTTCAAATACCGAATCCCGTGACTCAATCTTATAATGATCAGCTGAGAGTCCCACACTGATGGTGTTTCGAGCGTTGATTTTGCGGTTTATCTTATAATTAAGGGAGTATTTTGTTGTTGCCGTATGTACGCCGAACTGCGGAATAGGAGAGCGGTCTTCAGCACTCAGGGAATCTATATGTCCGGTGTTTGTTGCGCCAGATACTGCCATTACTAACTTGGAGTAGGTGTTCTTATCTCTAAAGTAGAGGTGAGAAAATCCCACAATGCCCGTCCTTGATTCGAACTCGGAGTTCTCATTACTGTCCCCGTATAGGTCATTCTCGTTACTGTCTTCCCCTTTGAAGGCGATATCACTCATTCCTCCAATTCCAAAGACCGAAAAGCGACCGAATGACTCTGTAGGGATGTTAACCTTAAAGGTTACATCTTTGAATTGAGGGACAGCTGCTCCTACACCAAGATCGAAGCCCAGGAGATTGATCACTTCAAGCGTAGAATATCGGGCATTTGCTATATAGGAACTGTTCCTTCCAATGCTCAAGGGTCCTTCCGCGCCAAACTCAAATCCATTGAAGCCAATTTGTCCCAGAAACTCGTGTTTCTTGTCATTCCCATTTCGCAACTGTAGATCGAAAACCCCTGCTGTTGCATTGCCATACTCCGCCGTAAATGCTCCAGTCATAAAATCGGAGTTCTTGAGATTGTTGATATTGAGCATGCTTACTGGTCCTCCAGTAGTGCCGAAGGTGGCAAAGTGATTTGGGCTTGGGATATCAATTCCCTCCATTCTCCAAAGAACTCCCGTGGGAGAGTTTCCACGAATAACGATATCATTTCGGGCATCCGAAGCACTGCTCACACCGGCAAAATTAGCCGCCATTTTTGCGGGATCATTCAGTGTGCCAGAAAATCTGCTGGCTTCCTCTACTGTAAAGGACCTTGCGCTTACTGTAGCTAATTCATTGATTGCCTGATGCTTATTGTTTTTGGCAGTGACGACCACTTCATTCAATTGATTGACCGCTTCTTCGAGACTCACGTCGACAACCGTTTGCTTGCCTGAACTGACTAGAAGGTTTGAAAGCACCCTATCTTCATATCCGATATAGCTCAATCCGATGCTGTGTCGACCGATTGGGACATTTTCCAGTGTAAATCTTCCATCAATATCTGTGGAGGTGCCAATTAAGGGGTCACTGCCTAGCAGCATTACCGTAACGCCTGGCAATGGGAAAGCAGCTTGTTCATCTATGACAGTACCGCTAATGCTTTGGCTATATTGCTGAGCCTGCAATCCGAAGCTGAAAAGTAGCAAGCCAATTAGGACAATTCTTAGTTTCATGGTTCATCTATTTTGGTATTCGATAACCAAATATAGACGCAGAACAGTGCCTCATTCAACACAAGCTAAATGAACCGTCGAATTGAAGGAATGAATCGTAGAGTAGCAATAAGTGACTGCAAAAGTGGATTAGCCGACCTTGCCGATTCTTTGTTTTTCCAGCAAAAGATCGCTATAAGACACGGCAATGAGATCGTTCTTTTCAATTTGAAAAAGATCCAAATAATGCTGGCATTGCTGATGTAGCAATGCCTGACCCTTGGAACCGTCTTCATCAATAGCCTCGATTTCGATGAAGGTTCCCAGCTCCTCAACTACGTCTATGTGGAACTTAACATTGTCGATAAAATAAATCTCCCGTTTCTTGTCTACAATCGTGAGCACACCGCAAGCCGCAGTGAGAATGGCTTTCAGATTGGATTCCGGATCTATCGTACAAAGCAAAACTTCTGAAAGTTTCGGACCTGACTGATCGTTTCTTCGATACTGAACCAGGTAGTTCTCCAGCTTGCCCTCCCGAAGCTTCAGTCTACCATTAAAAACCTTGAAGTAAGTGTCAATCTGATGATCTATGCCTTTGAATTCGGCATTGCGGGATTGCAGTATCTTGCGAATTTGGTCTTGCACTGCAGAGCGAGCTTTGATTTCGATAATGTTAATCATGGGGTAGTGCGGGGTTTTGTGTTGTTGTGTGTGGTTTGAAATAAATATAAGGCGAAGCCCATGGTGCTTCGTCCCCAGGCCAGGTAAGCGTCATACCAGCTCTTACTGCGCTGCATATAATCCTCATACTGTGGAAAGTCTGGATTTTCTGCTAGAAAACGGGCCATCGCAAGCCGGTATTTCCCTTCGTAATCATCCCAATGCTCATCAGAAGTTTCATGACTCCAAATAGCACTTAATTGGATGCCGTGAGCCAGCTCTACATTTCCATAAAAGCTGTGTAGTTCTTCCCTTCTGCCTCCAAAAGAATCAAGGTAAGCCTGATTTGGTGGTCGTCTCCAAAAACCTTCGCCTGACAAAATAAGTCCCTGTGGTTTCAACAAGGTCTTCATGAATCGCAAACTATCTTCATACTTACCGCAACAATGTGAAGCACCTATGCACATGGTCAAATCGAAGGATTCCTGAAACTCTACATCATAAATGGCTTCTTTTACCAGGCTGAGCTGCTCCGACAAGGACCTTTGCTCGGCATTTTTTCTGGCTATGGCTAAAACATCCTCATTGATGTCAACTCCAACACCACTGCATCCGAAGTGCTTCAAGATGCGCAATAGCACCTCACAATTGCCGCATCCTATGTCGAGCACGCGCGATTGCTCATTTAATGGAAGTAGCGGTATAAGCTTATCGATTGCCTGACCTGAAATCGGAGAACCGAAGGTCAAAAAGCGATGTGCAATAGATGAAAATTTAGCAGGTTTTGCCATAGGAATTAAGGGAGCTTTCCAGAAGCGCAAAGGTAGAACTTTTGCGCCTACTATTAGAGCATAATTCCTTAATTATTAGCTTCAGTTTCCGTCTTCGATTTTGGGCTGCGCTTGATAGGCATAGTCATGCAGTGTGGGCCACCACGACCTCTGGAAAGCTCGCTCGAAGGCAAGGCTATTATCGTTTTCTCCAGACTCTCCGGATCCAGTCCCGCTTTCACACTTTGTAAGAATGCCTCTGCTTCCAGAATCTCATAGCCGGCTTCTTTCAAAGCAGAAGCAGTTCGGATATTTCGATCATAGGAAATAGCCACACCAGGACGAACAGCCACAAGATTGCAACCATCGGTCCATTGCTCTCGCTCTGCAGAAGGGCTCTTACCATTACCACTTAGAATGAATCGAGTATCCGGATCGATACTCAGCCAAAAGTCCTTTGGATTAGCAAACTCCTCCGAGCTGCCATCATGTCGATAGGCCGTCACCTTAGATACGTCAAGCGTGCCTTCAAGAATGGGCTCAAAGATCACGAGATCATGATGATCGATCTTAGTGAACACAGTATCAATATGCATGTAGGCACGCTGCTTCGGAATTTCAACTTTCACCACATTTTTCACTGCCCCTTTTCCCAGCAACTGATCTTTTATTTCATCGAAGGCCTTCTCGCTTGTTCGCTCGGTGATCCCAATCAGCAGATGATCCTTGTCGATCAGCATCACATCACCACCTTCTATCGCCATTTCGGGATCAATGAAGGAACTCAGAGATACGACTTTTTCCTCTTCCCTAAAGCACTCGAATAGTGGATGATGTCGGAAAATCAAACGGCAAATATTTGTCTCCCGCTTCCTTGCCAGCTTCATAGCACTACCGATGAGCAGATGGTCATTAACCACAATGCCAACATCCCGAGTGAACACAAAGTTGGGCAAGGGATTCATCAAAGTCTTGTCGCCGCTCTTATCGTAGCCACTGATCAGGATGGTTGCCAATCGCCGAGTGTCAAGCGAGTTCAAATAAGACACCGTCTCATGTCCAAAATTACCAGACTTGGCAATGTCTGACAGGAATTCATGTTTTACACCATCTTCTTCCAGCACCTGAGCGAGCAGAAAATGCGCCTCATATACATTCTCTTTACCTGCAAAAGCACGCAACACATCCGTAAAAATGTCGTGCTCTACCTGCATTTTTTTCAGGAAGACAATGTCATCATAAAGCAGCTTCTCCGCATTTTCAGGCGTCACCCGCGAAATCCCGATATCTGGTCGATGGATGATCACTTTTTCAAGCACATCCGTTTCTGAATTTACAGACAACTGTTCCCTGTTCGACTCATCCATAACAAGCATTTAATTGGATTAGCTAGTGTCAATCGACCAACTAAGCGAAAGATTTTGAAACCTTTATCTCTTTTGAACCACGCTCATGTACATAAAATCCTTCTCCACTCTTCCTTCCCAATTTTCCTGCCGAAACCATGTTTACCAGCAAGGGACAAGGGGCGTATTTCGGATTTCCCAATCCATCCTGAAGCACTCGCATGATCGACAAACACACATCAAGCCCGATAAAATCTGCCAAATACAAAGGCCCCATCGGATGTGCCATGCCCAGTTTCATAACCGTGTCAATTTCGGTAACTCCTGCCACTCCTTCATGCAGACAAATGATCGCCTCATTGATCATTGGCATCAATACCCGATTCGATACAAAACCCGGATAGTCATTGACCTCTACAGGCACCTTTCCAAGACTCTTGGAGAGACTCAGAATATCTTTGGTTACCTTATTGGAGGTTCCATAGCCACGTATCACCTCTACCAGTTTCATTACAGCCACTGGATTAAAAAAGTGCATGCCAATCACCTTGTCCGGGCGTCCGGTATGCGCTGCCAATTGTGTAATCGAAATCGAACTGGTATTACTTGCCAGAATGGTCTTTTTTGGACAAATTTCATCCAGCGTCTTAAAAATCTGACTCTTTAGTTCCATTCGCTCACTCACCGCCTCAATCACCAAATCACAAGCCTTCACTGCATCCGCCATCTCCGTAAAAGTACTGATAGAAGAAAGCGCTTTTTCCTTCGCTGCTGCCGTAAGCCGATCCTTGGCAAGCATTCGATCCATGTTCTTTTCAATGGTCGTCATCGCCTTTTCGAGGGCAGCCTCACTGATATCACATAGCCGCACTTCCAATCCACCAAGGCTGCATACATGAGCAATCCCGTTGCCCATCGTGCCCGCTCCCAGCACACAAACTTTCTTAATCATGATTTTATAGCTCTAGTCATTTCTAATCTTACACTTAGGGATAGGGAATCAATAACTGTCCGATTTTGACGTCGCTGGAAATGATTTAGACGAGGCATTTTTTGACAGCATCCTTGTTGGCTGGTGGAGAAAAATAACGATGGATAAAGCATTTCTAGCAAGTCAAAATGGACAGTTATTGATTCGCTGTCCCTTAGGCGCCCAAAAATACAAAAAATAACGGGGCTGTAGCTTGTTAAATGCTCATCTGCGCGTACGTTTTTCTGACTCAAAAGTCACCGCTAAATTATTAGGAGCGAATCGCTTATCGCACGTAGAAGCGGGCTACCCGTGCTCCGTTTGTACAAGCACCACCGCTGCCTGCTCATGCTTGGCTATTGGGGTCTCTCCGCAGGCTCCGAGCCCCCACTAGCCAGCATTCGCCACGGCATCGGCGGCACTTGTACCACTTCGCCCGCGGCTATTTTGCAACACCAGTACTACGCGCAACAAGATGAAACGCCGACGACAATCCGTAATCCCACATCCCCAAAACTGATACCTACGACCAACCAAGCTATCGGCGCGACGGGCACCTCACTCCGGGCGACTGTTGTCCATCTACCATCTACCCTATACCCTATACC
>JAHDEE010000178.1 GCA_020629005.1 Chitinophagales bacterium | reverse complement strand
GCACAACTATTGATTTACTATCAAATTAACGCCACTTATGATGCGTTAGCCCTGATTGGGTGGGGGGCTTTGGTTGGGGTGTTTGTTTAGGGGGGAAGATAGGGAAAGAGTTGCTTTCTAAGAGCTGCTTGCCCACTATTGGGAATTTATCGATGCAGTAAAGACCTAAGGAAATGTAATATATGGGTCTTTATGAGGTTAAGGCCCAAGTCTTATTGCAGTGATTGTTAGATTTGTGTGTTTAAACAGCTCTTTGTATACTATTTCTACGTTAAATGCTAAATATGCTTGTGCGAATCTAACTTTCTTATGTCCAAAAATCGACCCTCAAAAATAAAGGACATCTATATTAAATTGAAAGGGTATAGCTTTAATCACTACCCTAGAGATGTCGAACAAGATGAATCCCGTTTTGTAGCTGCGCAAGAAATTATCGAGAGAATCAAGTCAATACTTTCGGACTCAAAAACCACTTCAGGCGCTTATTTGATAACCGGATTTGTCAGTACTGGAATGACTTCTTTTGCGAATTACGCTGTCAGAGAATTGCGAGTCAATCGAGATTGCAATATTCGTGATTTATTGCAAGTCTTTTTGGCTTCAATTTTTTTTTCTCTCTTCAACATACCAATTAATTATCAAAACCATGAGCAGCTGGGTTCTCGACTTTTTCTCTTGATTCTGCTACCATTCTTTCTTTTGTTAGCTTCGATTAAAGTGATTATAGATCACAACCACAAGAATCACATAGTTGAATCCTATTTACAACACTGCACGCTGACCTTAAAGCGAGAGACAAAACATCTTGCTCCGCGCTCAAGGCTTGCTTATCTGTCAAGGCTCTATATACTGACCTCGATAGTGCATATTTGGGCTTTCACTCATATGGCCTTCTTTTACGGAAATCTTGGACCTGATGCAGGTATTCACCTTGTTGTTCCATACAGCTACAGGTTTCAGATTTATTGCATTTCGTTTTTATACCTAGTGCTTTTTACTTTTGTTTTGCAAAGTCTTGCATCTGGAATAGTGTACAATGTACAAGACGCAGTTCCTACCGATAATGCGGGCGAACTGAGCAAAGGCATTGCAGTTTTCATACGACGAAAATTGCCAGCTAAGCTGGTTTTTGGTATTTATGTGTCTTTGCACCTAATCGTGCCAATGCTCCTTTATGTAATAGGAGCACTTTTTGAACCCTTTGACTATTTTTGGTGGATTGCTAGGGATTACCACCGATATCTTTTTGACGAATTAAGTTATCTGCAAGGCTGGTATCTGGTATTGCTATGGCTCTTCACACTAATTGTTGGATGCCTTGTCACTAGTTATACTGGATCTGAGCCTATTGTTGGACCTGAAAAGCAAGTAGGCGTAGATGCTCACAGTACTGGATTTCACATTGAGAACGATCGAAGTGTCAAAATTTTGGGATTAAGCAGACATAAGCTTTTCAGAGTACTCTTGGCAATGTCATTGATTGGGATTTTTATTGAGTTTCTATTCAGGTCGATTTCTACTTATCCGTATTATTGCGCAATCGTTCTTGCATCTGTTATCTTCCTTTTTGGTGGCGGGGTAGAGAAAATAACCGGTCTCGCGACGCGTTTTAGTTTGGGATTCTACCTTCCCGTTGAAATCAGACAGAAACACGGTCACGCTTCAGAAAGGGAAGTGTTGAGGCACATTGTCAGAACTCTTGTTTCGAGTTACGAAACGATTCTTAAACCATTTTCTTCTTTTAGAAGGTCTCTTTGGCGAGTTTTTTTGACGACAATTCTCTACGGTTGTTGCCTGGTGCTGTTCTATTATCCGCCCTGTTATGAAATATGTAATGATGTGCGTGAGCAATTTAGTGTTGCAAGTTACTTCCCAAGCCAGCAAATTTTTGGATTACCAATTCCGTATACTTATGAGTATGACTTTCAGCTTAGATCTCAGATCGAACTGTTTGCGCGAGTCGACAGTTTGGACTTTACTTTAGATCACTACCGGCAACTGATGTTGAGTGGCGATAGAACGATCACTGACCCTGAGCTTCAGTATCGCTCGAAATCGAAATTCCAAGTAGTTACCACATCGATTGACTATTTTATATTTTTGGTCTATTTCCAGTTTTTGGACTTTCTCAGCGACATAGTGCCGTTGGTAACTAAATCTTCTGGGGCGTCTGGCGCAATATCCAATTTTCTGGCGAACAAACTCGAAACTCATCATCACCTCCATTTGATCCCTCCAAGGATTGACTTTTTCTTTCTATTCCTGGTATTCTGTGTTTTTTGGGCTTATTCGCTGGTTTCTCGCTTCGGAGTTTTTGGCTTGATTTCTAACAGAATGGTGCTGGACCGACTGCGCCGTTTGAATTCGCAAATTGATGTCGAACTATATGTAGCTGAAGGATTATCAGTTTCGCATCAAGTGATGCCGGCTTCCCTCTCACGACAACTTAAGTCCAGAGATTGTAATGAACGCTACATCAAAGACGAATTGATCGCCATTCTTAACCTTTGTGAGCAGATTCCCGCGGTTACAATGCGTCCAAGATTTGTTTTTTTCTTTGATGAATTAGATCGGGTAGATAAGATTCCGCTATACAATGAGCGACAATCAAAAGATAAACTCAGACAAGACTCGAAAGCTATTCCGTTTTACCAAGGCATTGAAAGGAATAAGAATTTCCTTGAAATATTGGATGACCTTAAGAGTTTTCTAAATGTCGCAAAAGCCAAGTTTATATTTATTGTCGACAGGGAAAAATATGAAGTTGCAATGAAGGATGTAGAAGATCCAGAGTCGTTCATGGGAAGCATTTTTCATGAAGTGATCTCTATTACCGATTTCAATCGAGAGTCTTACGTAGAACGATTTGATGAGATCAGCAGCATCGCAGAAAGCTATGTTTGTTCCTTTCTTCCTTTCGATCGTGAAAGTTTCCAAAATCATTCTGGAAGTGAGAAGTTTGGGCCATACCGTCGACATCTCAAGGATTTTGATTACTTTTTGCAGCAGTTCTACAAGGATAATGGGGACAAAGAAGAGAAAGCCGAACAGAGGTTCAAGTTAATCCTAGCCGTTTCGAATTTCATATCCTATTTGACTTACCGCAGCAATGGTTCTAAAAAGAAGATTGCCAAACACTTTGAAGAGCACATAGTAAGTTTGAGCAATGAGGAATTAAATGAAAAAGAGCAAAAGTTTAATGATGCCATTGTTATTGGTGATACTGGCGGATTGTATCTACACTTTAGCTACCGTGACCAATACATTTGGGAGCAACTAGGATTTGTCTCCTAATTGCTGATCATATCTCGATTTGCTGCCTACATCAAGTGATCCTTTTGTTGCGAAAGCAATGAGTGATTGAAGAAGAAGGTGATATGCGTTTGAAGTAACCTCAACCATTGGATAAACTTGATGTAATTGGAAAATGTATTTGGACTCATTCGATCGATATTAAGTAGCATCATGCCTTGAAGTTTGTCTAATGAAAGCAGATATCGGCATTAATGCCAGGGCTTTGGCTGTTCTTCATCTGTGATGCATTGGTCTTTATACGCAGGCGCTTAATGAGCATCTCGGTGCCAGTTGCTGATCAATGATGTTGCTTTTCAAGTTAGTCAAGATGCAGAATAAATGCTTTTCACTTTTGAAGTGTTCTATCGGAAGCTAGCAAGTGTTCCATGGTCATCACTGAGAGACAACTCTTTCGGGATTTTACCTATTTTGTTCGAGAGCTGTACAAGCTGGCAGAAAGCCTGGAAGAGCAAACCGAAACCAATAGCCAGGATCGAAAAGTTCCGCAATCTCGGGAGGTAGCTAGCTGCACTGACTTGATTCCTACCCTAAGTAGGCTTTCAAAGGGTCTAAGTGACAGAGTCATTCGAAGTCGCTATAAAGCTCAGGAGAATACAGTAGATCTCGAACATCAAAAGTTACAGGACTGTTTTGATAGCTGTGATGAAACAATCGAAAGATTGATAGATGAGAATTGTACCTCTTCCATTGATGTGAAAGAAATTATCCTCTTTCACTATGGCTTCCTTATGGATTTGAAGATAGCTGACGAGAATGCTTTGAAGGAGTTGGCCAACAAGACCAATAGTGTAAGTGCCATCAACTACGAGTACAATAGAATTTTGGAGCTAAATCTGAAGGCACAGTTGAACTACAAATTGCTCAAAAAGCAGCTGAAAGTAGAAAGTGCTAAAGACGTTTGCGATGAGTTGTCAGATCAGTCGCCTGCTGAGATAAAGGACTGGATAGTGGACTCCATTTATTGTTTAACTTCGATCTCGAAGTCACTAAACATCATTGGTACCTCGTATCTCTACAATCATATTTGGCAGGCATACACCTATGAGCGATTGGCGCAATGGTGTGAATGGTGGACAAGAATCGAAGAAGACAAGGAGCAGGATAGAATTCTCAAGCGAAAAATTGGCGAGATCGAAAAGCGGGATCTCAGTACAAAGACCTATCGTGAGAAGGCTCTGCAACACTTCTATGCAGCACAGGAAATGCATTCAGAAGGTGCTGCATACCGGGAAATCCTTGACAAGATGTACTATCTCGATGATAACTTCAATGACAATTTGTTCCACTACTGCGCAGCCATAGAGCGCTTTAGAATTAATAATGGAATTGTAGCAAAGAAGATCAAAGCACTGGAAGATAGCTTGGAAGGAAGCTACTCAGTCGATGGTTATGTAAAGATACCTGCATAGAATGAAACAAGTGCACTCCATTAGAATTAGGGGACTGAAAGGTATTGAGTCCAACTTTACACGAGCCAGGAAGCTGGCAAATAGCCCTGGCAGAAGAGGAAATGAGGTAGCCAGATGCCGTGGCGAAAGCCGGCCAATGGAGGCTCCGACCTTAGGAGGAGACTACAGTGGCCGTGCTGTAGCAGGCAGATGGCTGCCGAATTGGAACGGATGACAGGCAAGCCGTTTCCACGACCGGGTTTGTTTCGCTCCAAAAAAAGAAACAGATCCATAATCAGAGATATGTAACACTTGGAGAGCAGATTGGAACTTTATGTGAGATTAATTCGTAACTTATGGCATACAATGATACTGCTATGAGATCCATAATCTGTTTGCTGTTTGCCTGCCTGCTGATGCCCGCCTTGTTGCAGGCGCAAGTGAAACTTTATGCTGCTAAGAATCTAATCGGAAAGGCAGCTAAGGGTGACTTGTGCGATGTGTCGGTCACCAACTTTACTGGTGTGGAAATTGAGTTTGTGCTGGAGGCCAAAGCAGTGGCTGAAGATGGTAGTACCCTGCTTGAGGTGACTAGTCCCGTGTTGTCATGCGAGCCAGGAGCAAGTGACTTTGGAAAGCAGAAGATTGATGATTTGGTGTGGACTAAGAGTGCTGTGGAATTGTCATCGTATACTGGTACACTTACATACTATATGCAAATCGTGCATCCGGCGCAGCGTGCTTCGATCATTGCTACGGCAGAGAAGAAAGTCCAGCTTCGAGATGGGTACTATGTGGATGAGCAGGGCAAACTGGCGGTTGATCCGCAGCTGGTTCAGCCGGAAATTACTTTGGGATATAGTGAGCAATTTGAACTGGATGCCCTTTGGAAATATTTTGAAATTGCGAATGGAAATGCCGTGCAGTACTGCGAGGATTTTCTGGTTTGGATGTCGCAAGGCAATGCGGAGATTTATCGAATACAGCTTCCAGAGAAATGTTTTGAGCCGGAGAAGAGTCAGTTTACAAAGGAGGATTTTGCCAGGGGAGAGGTGTTGGTCGACGACTTTGCGACTCGCTCAAAGTCTGAGCCTATCAATATCTATTACCGTCTAGGAGATCGGGCTCCCGGTCGCAGACTTGTCAATAATGTGCAGCACTTTAAACTGTCTTCTCAGCCAGGCAGCTATGTTTCAGAGGCGCTTTCCCTGGTGCTGGAGTATCCGGAATTTGCTCGAGTCTCAAGTGGCCAGATTGCGGAGAATGGGGTGCTGGTTTTTGATAAGTCCGGAGCATTGGATGATGTGGAGGCACTGGAAATGCACATGGGAACAGTTGATCTGGGACTACAGAATCCCTACGGATTTACCATAGACCGGGAGGATGTAAATGGAAAGGTTTCAGTTAGTGCTTTGCCTTCCAACAATCTCGATCAGAAGTCCTGGAAGTCATTTTTAGCTAGTATCGACCAGGTGGATCGCGAAGATATTCTGCTTTTTGAAAAGCAGGGCTTGAAGGTTTTCACTCCAAACCAATTATACAATGAGGAGAAACGAGAGGGTTGGAATGTGTCGCTCAATGGTATGACTCTTTTGCTGCAAGACGAATATCTGTCTCTACTTATTTCGGCCAAATCTTCTGTCCCGAACCCGGATAAGCCTGATAACCGAATCACCTTGGATCTTCAACAATTCTTTTCTTCATTGCGCTACAATGGTCAGCAACTTCAATTGATTGTGGATGATGATGGGGACATAACAGATGTAGATTTTAGACCTGCTTCTGATCCTATTACACAAGAGCACTTGCGAGCGCGGCACAAGCGATACCTCGACTATTGGCAGTACATGCAGGAGAATTCAATCAAGAAAATTGATGCCGATACCGATGATCCGGATCAAATTCACAAGGAGTTTAAGGATAGAATGGCGAAGCAGCCTTTAACTGGCGAAGCGAAATTTGATGGCTTCAAAGTAGTAAGGCCCGGCCAGATCAATCTGGGTGAGTATGAACGGTTTTCATGGGATACTGCGCAGGTCGCATTTTCCTATCGGAAGGGAAACCGGCCCATTCGTGCGCAAGCTTCAAGTGATATAGTCGGGTATTTATTGGATGAGCAAGGGATCGTGAAAGAGAAGCACCATCTTCATCCGAAGGCAGCTGTTACCGGTCCCCACTTAGATCAATATCCTACAAAGTATCAGATGCATCATCAATCGCTTCTTGCCGTGTTGCCTGCCGCTGGTCAAAGCATTTCGGTATCCAAGCTTGAGCGGCTCATCAGTTCAGAAAAAGAATTGAAGGCAATCGTGTCTTATGAAAGCTCCGGGAGTCAGGCACAGCACCCTGAGATCGAGGTTTTCGAAAGCAGCGGATGGAAGGTTTACGCTTCTAAGCCAGCTCTGAAAGCCACTCGCTACTCTGGTCAGCGCTCAGCCTTGTTGATTGATACTGGCTCTAGTCTCTATCTAGTGCAAGCTACAGTTTTGTCTCGTTGGGACCTCTACAAGATGATGAATAGCCTGGAGATTGAAGGTCGTTCTCTTCAGTTGGAGGTGGATGAGGATGGGATGTTGGTGGGGGTGGAGTAGGGATAAAGAATTTGCACCACTTGTCTAAAGCCGCGCTGGTTTTATTCCCAATCCGCTGTATCTTTCGCTATTAATTCCAAAGCCTACAATGAGCAAAAACCGAAAGCCAGTTAACCCTGATTCGAGTGAACAGCCAGTGCAACTCCTCAAATACCTGGATCTCGATGCCGAATATTTTGACCTGCAAGAAGATCTGAAAACCCTTGAAACGGTCTGGAAAGCCGAAGCCTATCATGCCGTGATTTTTCATGCCACCAGAATCTTCGAGCGTATACTGATCAAGTTCGTGTTCCAAAAGCTCAAGAAAGAAGAAGATCTGTTGTTTGGCGCACTGAGAAGGGCGGAGGCATACAATATTTTGCCAAAGCGGCTTCGGTTTTTCGGCCACACATTGAGAAGGTTGGGCAATACCGTTCGACATGTGAAGCCCAGGGTCATATTGCCTCAAGATGCGGAAAACGCCCTCTCGCTTTTGCTGATCCTACTCAAATATTTTGTCGGTCGGGATGAAAATGTCGACAAACATGCAGAGCTTGCGGAACTCAAAAAATACTTTGGCAGTCTCGAGAATTCTGAAACAGATAAAATCATGAATCTACTTTGGCAGGAGCCAATGAACAAACGAAAGTTGTGGAATTATTGGCTCAAACGCGACGGCACTTCCGGCAATGTTTTTGGCAAGTCACCCGAGGCCATCGCCCTTTATGCGGAGCTGTTGATAGAAACGCATAAGAAGGGTGACAAGTCTCTTCAAAAGGCCATTCAGATGCTGGAGATAGCCATCGAGAAGCCGGAAATGCACAGCGATTTGCGTTTGACTCAGATGCTCGCCCTGGCGCACAGCCGCAACAAGGATTATCAATCCGCCATCAATGTCTTGGGGCCTAAATTGAATAATAAAAATCCCGATACGGAGACGAACGGCATCCTGGCCGGTGCCTACAAGCGCCGTTACAATGAGGAGAAACGTGCCGGTTCATTGTTGATGGCTCACGAACTGTATGGTCAAAGCTATGAGAAATGGTCTGATACATACAATGGTATCAACTACGCCGCCACTGCCCTTTACCTGGATCGCTTTCTATTGGCTCGCAAGGTCAGCAAGGAGATTATTCAAAAGTTCAAGTCGCGAATCAAGCGGTCCAATATCAAGCGCTCTGAGCTGGATCTTTGGGACATCGCTTCACTCGGTGAGGCCAATCTGATTGTCGGAGATTTTGCCCAGGCACGAAGAGATTATAAATTGTTCCAAAAATCTGCTGATCCTGGAAACGAAAAAGTGGCTATGGGACAATTACAATCAAATCTGAATAAATTCTTGATTAATGTAACTCCTAAGCGATTTCTTTCTGTTCCGGTTCCTGACCCGGATCTAAAATATGTCAAGATAGGTATCACAGGTCATCGTACCTATAACAAGCCAAAAACTGTAAAACAGCAGCTAAAAGAAATGGTCGCAAAGATCCGCAATCAGAAGAAATACAGAAACCTGCCACTGCGTGTTATTACTCCACTTGCTGAAGGAGCGGATCGCCTGCTGCTGGATGTTTGCTACGAATTGTATGGAAAGGATCAGGTTTCTCTTCAGGTTGCCGTTCCATTTGAGATCGAAGATTATTGCGCGGATTTCCAAACGAAAAAGTCCAAAGACTACTTCTGCAAGCAACTTTTACTCGCTGATCGCGTCACCTTTCCTGGTCCCTACGACACCCGAAATCAAGGTTATATGAACGTTGGCTACACCGTTGCCGACAGCTGCGATGAGCTCATCGCCATATGGGATGGCAAGCCTGCACAAGGTTATGGTGGCACCGCCATGGTCATCCACTACTATGAAAATGAGCGGAAGGGCGCTAAGAAAAAGGCCCACATTATTAAGGTAACTCGTCCAGCAAAGTAGCTTCAAAATCTTCAGGAGCGAATCAAACCCGGCCGTAGAAACAGCTTGCCTGTTATCCGTTGCAATTCGGTAGCCATCTGCCTGCTCCAGCTCGGCCAATGTAGTCTCTCCGCAGGCTCCGAGCCTCCATTGGCCGGCTTCCGCCACGGCAGCTAGCCACCTCATTTCCACTACTACCAGGGCTATTTTGCAAGGTCTGTCGTTCGCGTAGGGATTTTGGTTTTTGGTTTTTGGATCACGGATCACGGATTACGGATCCCGGATTTTGGACTCGGATTGCCCGGCGTGACGTCCCCGTCGCGCCGACTGCTTGGTTGGTCGTAGGTCTCTCCTTTGGAGTTTGGGGTTTGGTACTGTGTATTACGGATCACGGCCAACTTAGAACTCCGTCACCACCTTGGAACTCAGCAAGGTTTTCATCCTCGCTCGATCTAGAAGTCTTGCGCATTTGCAGCTTAGCTATAATTAGATTCGGAGGAATGGTGATTGATAGGTCATACTACAAAACCAATAGTCGAAAGGAGATATTTGTGATTTTGCCAAAAAAAATCAGCACCAACCCGTGAGCATTTTGAATTATCCCACTCTTTAGTGGTAGGACAAATTAAAGGACGGCTATGGATATCAGTACCTCAAATCTCTCCAAAGGTGGTTTTCTATTGCTTGCTTTCTCTGTATTTGGTATTCAGGTGCAGCAAAAGGTAGTGGAAAAAGACATAAAACGAATCGGTCTTGACTGTGGGATTACCGAAATGGAAATCGAAGAAAAGATTTCGGAAAGTCAAGCAGAAAATTACCTCATAGTGGTCATTGGTGATCACTTGCCTGACAGTTCGCACCCAAGCACTCACAAATATCCCGTGGCAAACGCCCAGGGAGTGGATATATTCGAAGGCATTAAATTGGCGATGGACACTTCTCGTTTTTGGAAGGAAGTCCAGGATGATCTTACAGTCATTTCTATTGATGATGCCGGAGATATGGATTGCGCTCTCCAGATTGCAGAGATAGTTTCCAGGGATTCTCGAGTGCTTGCCGTTATTGGTCATTCGAATTCTGGCTCAACAAAGGCAACCTTGCCTTTATATCGAAAAGCCAATATTCCTGTGCTGGTTCCTAATTCCACGAATCCAAACCTGCTTTATCACGAAGGCAAATTGCTTACAAATGCGTTTAGGTTACCTGCCAATGATGATATACAGGTACGAGCGATGCTGCAATTGATACAGGATTCGCTTCAAAGTAAATCCATCTATCTTGTATTGGATCATTCTCCTGCTGCAAAGCTGTACTCCGAATACATTGGCGAGGCACTGAGAAGACAGTTGCGTGGCAAAATTTCGGGGAGCCACCATGTACTTTATGAACCTTTGTCTCCCAGCGCTCTCCCGGGAAGCATTTACTCCCATGATCCAGATCTCGTAATCTTCGTGGGTTTTGGAAGCATGGCCAGAGAACTGCTGGATCAACTGGATCGACGATATGCAAAACATGCAAGGAGCGATAGGCCAAAAGTCTTACTGTCCGATGGATGCAAAGTAGCGGAATTGAAAGACTGTGGATTTGCCACTTACATCACTTTTCCCAACGGAAGTGCCAAAGCAGGAATCCGTGCTCAAGCTCCAAATTATCCTTCTGATCCTTACAAGTCTTTGAGGGAACAATCGTTTGAAATTCCTGGTCATGATGCTCTGGTGATTCTGGCTCAGACTTACCAGCAACTGAAGAAGACCGGCCGGATATCCAGAAGAGATATGATAAAGACACTTGAAGCAGAAGTATTCAACGAGGGCTGCTACCATCGCTACAATTTTGAGAAGGGCGAAAACACTTACAAGCAATATTATGGATACCATGTAAGTGCCAAAACTTATTTCCCAATAACCATCAACTAAGCATTATGGAGCGACGACAAAAACTAAAGAAACTGACGACAGACATAAGAGCCATTTATCGTGTGGGCTTTTGCTGGGGGTTGATCATGGTAGACCTCTTGTTCCTTGCCATTATTGGCTGGGACATAAGATCCTACTTGAGTAATGATCTCACAGCCTCAGAGCTTTGGGCACCTGATGTTTTCCTAAATATGTTCTGGTCTCTGGAGACGCTAAAGCTGGTACTGGTTTTTGGTCTGTTTGTTCCCATTGCTATGATTGCATTGAAGTTTCTGCTATTCTCACGAAGAATGCATCGCGACTCAGTTGGTCCCGATCTTCGCAATGTTTTTATCTCTTTTCATGGATTATTCGTTCTACTTGCCATTTACTTTAGCAATGCCGTAGACCACTTGCAATCAATGTCTGGAATTGTTACCGATGAAAGTGGGCGTCACTTTGCTTTTGAGCCAATTCTAGGAACCGCAGAACTGTATTATGGTATAATGATCTTGAACGCGTTGCCTATCTTAGTCGAACTGGGAGCATACAAGTTTGGAAACAAGTCATTGAAGAATCTTAAGTCGCGCTTCGTAAACTGGCTAAATTTAGCTGACCAAATAAGCTACTTCCTTCCCGATTTTCGCAGTACATTTATCTACGCCAACAATGCTTCACTTGCCGCACCCATTCGTATCATTGAGCAGCAAACAAGACAACTCCGATGGCAATACCAGAAAAGCGTGCCGACTACAGAGGTAGCCAAAAACTTTGTACTAGCCAAGGCAAGCGAATGCCAGCAAGCCCTATCCAATTATATGACGAATGGTGATAAAGTCCTGATGAAGGAAATGCAAATTGACTTTTTGCCCGGCACTAGCAGAGCCCTGGAAGTGGGTCTTTGTTTGACGAGCAATTTACAAGCGGTTATTTTATCACCTTATGAACACCCCAGTCAAAAAAAGGTGGTGGACTGGTTCTGTGCACAGCACAAAATCCAATCCTATATGGATGATTGCGACTACCGAAAGTTTGCCAGAAACCAAAAGGAGCAAAGCAAGTATCTGTTGAGCTCTGTCAAGAGGAACCTCAAGGAGACCACTGGCAAGGTAGCAGTGGTGCTGAGTGAAGTCAACTACCTGACCGGATTTCGAATCGACGTACAGTATCTTATACAAAAGATCCGCAAGTGCACTGGTGGAGATATTGTGTTCTTTATTGATGGTTCACAGGCAGTAGGCAATATCGTCGCTCCTTACAGGCCGTTTATGCATAGCCTTGAAGTGGAAGACTATTACTATTTTTCGGGACATAAGTGGTTGCTTTCACCTGTACCATGTGGTGTCCTGGTTTCCTCAAAGCGGAATTATAGAAGTAAGAAATCCTACGATATGTGGGGAGATGATTTGCCCTCCGCTACCATTGATCCCGACTCTGTCTTTGGCTTAAATAGTAGCGTCAACTTTCTGATGAAAGACAAGAAAATAAAGCAGTTTCGCAAAATGTCTATGGAGCTTCGGGAAAGATTCGAGACAAAAGTTAAGCAAGATCTAAAACTCAATATCTTTGACTTTGATTTGGAACTGGATGATCAAAGTCAGTTCTGTGCTGTCAGACCTGCCGATGGTATGAAATGGAATTACGACAATGCTTTGGATTTTGAAGAAGGACTAAAGCGGATGGCAATCGACCTTACATTGGTTGATCTACATGGAAAAGCGGATGGCTTTTGGCTTCGCTTGAGCTTTCCTTACTTTTTGGAGAATCGTGAAGTCGATCAAATTTATCGGCTACTTAGTAAGTTGGTGAGGCCTGTGGCCTAGACCAGCCAAGACTGCCTAATGAAACTCGTTTAATTTATCAGTGGGTCTGAACTGTTTGGATGGGAAAAGAACTGCTATTTAAGCATTCAACCGCGCTTCCTCCCCCTAACCACGAAGCAAGACCCTCTCCACCTAGCCCCGATCGAAACGGCTATGAGTGCCGCTGATGCCGTGGCGGAAGCTCGCCTGCAGTAGCTCGACGATAGGAGAGATGCTGCAGGCGATGCTGTAGCAGGCAGCAGCGGTGCGAATAATAGTGGAGAGCGGGAAGGCAGCTGCTACAACGTGCAGCGTTTTGCTCCAAAAAAGAGTCTAACTTTATAACAGCACAGATCATTTGCAAATTATGGTAGACCATATTACTCTGACCCGAGTTGGCTGCCTGTTTTA
>JAHDEE010000177.1 GCA_020629005.1 Chitinophagales bacterium | reverse complement strand
TGGTACTTTAAAGTATTTGGCTTTTATGTCAATTGAATTTAGTGAAAAATTCGTTAACATGAGCCAGTGGCACCTTTTCTTGTTCCAGGCGGTAGTTGTTTGTTTTCAGGTGTTGGTAAAGCTGTTTTTCAGGCTCTGTGAGCTGTAGGGGGACATCGACTTTGGAAGGCTGACCGGGGTCTTGCTCGAAGAATTGATCGAAAGTAGCGCGGTCCATGAGCATGCTGCTGGTATGCGCATGATAGCTGCGAAATTGTGCCAGAATTTCAAAACCGTGTACATCAATGTCTCCCCAGTATAGCAGTTCTACATCCTTGAACCAATGCACCTCTTTTAGATTGAGCACCCCATAGCCGCTGCCAAATATGGCAATGCTGTTCTGCATGTCTGGAAGTGTAAGCGTGGTGTATAAGGAGGTTTTGTTTTCTACTACGATAATGCGTTTGAGTGGTAGATTGAGTTGCTGAAACTGGCTGAGGGGAATAGCCAGATCATCGAGTCCGGAAAAGAAGGATTGACTGATTGCTTCATCGAGAACCTTGAAGCGAATGAGTGGTTCGCTGTACTTGAGATTGAAACGTTTTTCAAATACTGTTTCCTGCTGCTGAAGATGCTCAGGAATGAGCAAGTTGAGTAGATCTTTTAGAATGGATTTGTGGCGCTCGACAAACTTTGTGTGCACTTGGATGGGCAGTTCCCGGATGTATAGATTGGGAATCGGGTGATCAATAAAGTATTGGCAAACCAATAGCAAATCATGCCACTGACCGGCATATTGGATGATCCTGGCAGGATGCTGAGTGAGCCAGGGCTTCAATTGCGAAAAAGCAGAAAAGATATTTGCTGCATCTGCTTTGCAGGCATCTGACTCGGCTGTTTTGCCTAGAAAGCGAAAAAAATCTGATTCCGTTTCGAAGAAGATTTGTGTGGGCAGATCCTGAGTACCTAGATGTTTTGTCTTGACTTTTTGAAACTTTAGGGAATAACCGAAGCCGCGCTTCTCCCTGGATTGGCTCAGTAGCAGTAGGACTTCTTTTTCGAAGTCCTGAAGGGAAGCCTTGTTGTAGGTTTTGTTTGCTCGAATGAGCAGTGGATCAAAAGGTGCGCCAGACAGAAGGCCACGCAAAACAGAGAGATACTTTCGCTGTGCCTTTGCTTTGATTTCATCTGGTGTGATCATACGACGGCAAATTTGGCCCGCTCCTCTTTGAATTGCTCAATCGGCATATCGTAGAGCCAACTGTATTTTTCTTCCTTGCGCTCTACATAGTGAACAAAGGAGATGTCATTTTCTACAATGTGTATATTGTCACTTGGGGTGACTACAAGTAATTGCAGATGTAATTGCTTGCACAGCTTAATTAGGTAACGGGCCTTGTCCTCATCTTGCGCTTTGAATGCCTCGTCTATGGCGATGAAGCGGAAGGAGTTACTTTGCAGACCTTCGCGAGTTAGGCCGAATTGATAGGCAATGGCTGATCCCAGTATGGTGTAAGTGAGCTGCGCTTTTTCTCCTCCTGAAAGTTGTCCCATGCTCTCGTAGGTCTTGAACTTTTTGTCGGTTTCCTGGTAGAATTCCTCCGCCTTATAGCTATACCAGGAGCGCACTTCCATGACCTGCTTGCGCCAGTCTTCCCGATCCATCATGCGAATGAGCGGCTCGATATGATTAATGAAGTGGTTTTTTCTGCCATCAACAGTGGCATCCAGTTCGCGAATATTTGGAATGGCTTGGTCCAACATAGTCCTGAAAATCTTGACCTCCTCGCTGATCTTTCGAGGCGCGATGATCTGTATGTAGGTCTTGAAGCCTTTGGAGCGAAAGTCTATCTCCTTTAGAGAGTTGTTTAGTAAGCGTATATTTTCCCGAATGGAATCGGACCAGTTTTCAAAAAACATACGGAAATCACCTACCTTGTTGGTAATGGTTTCCTGTAGGTACTCGTTGAACTTTTTCTCGTACTTAGGCAGATTTTCCTCCACCAGCTTTCGCAGTAATTCCTGATACTCACTGATGAATTCCAGGTGAGTGGAATCCGGTAACTGACTAACATCTGAACGCCAATCTCTAAAGCGCAGTGTAATTTCTTCCGGCGGCTGTTTGAATGCATTGATCTTAAGCTTTACTTCGTCTTCTTTTCTCCGCCGGGTCTTCTGCAACTCCTGCAACTCCTGGCTATTGTTTCGTTGGAAGTTTTGCTGCGCGGTTTTGAGCTGCTTGTATTCGATGGCTAAGAGTTCTGGATTCGCCTGCTCAAACATACTTGTATCCAGTTGTCCCAACTGCTCAATCAGTTTTTGGTTTTCATTTTGTTGGAGGGAAAGGGACTCCAATTGGGCTTCTACACGGAAAATCTGACGTCCCTTGCTTTCGATTTTTTCCTCAGTGCCTTTCTTTTTCTTCAGCACCTCTTCCAGTTGTCTTTGCAGGGTTTGTACGCGATTGTTTGTCTTCTCCAGGGCCAGCTTTTGCTCTTCCTTTTCTTGTATTTGTGTTGCGTAGGACTGCCAGTCGATGTCGTCAAACTTGGTAAACAGCTTAAAGAGGTCGGCATAGGCTTCTTTGCGCAGCTCGATTTGACGGATTGATTTTTCTATTCTTCGAATTTCCTTGCTGGTGGATTTTTCCTCGGCTTGCAGGCTTCGCACCTCTTGCTTGAGCAACGCAATTTTTTCTTTGTTGTCCCAGCCCAACACGAAGTTCTCTCTTCGGGACACATGTGGACGATCATCTTTCTGGTGTTTGCCTTTGCCAAATTTGATCAAGCCCTCCAAGGTCACGGCCTTTTCCTTGTAGCGATTGAACTCTTGCAAATCCGATACACAGGCATAGTCAAACTGCCTGCTGAGTCGATCCTCAAGCCAATCTGTATACTCGCTGCGCGGTCTAAACTCCACCTTTCTAACCAGAGCATTTGCCTCCAATTCCCCAGGAGAAAAGCCGGACAATCCAGTGAATCCTTTGTATCGCTGATAGGTCAGTTTACCCCGTAGATTGGTTCGGTTGACGTATTGATTTACCCTGGCGTAGTATTGCTCTGGCACGATAATCCTAAGTGCGAAGTTGTGCAGAATTTTCTCTATCGATGCTTCCCAGGCAGCCTCGCTTTCCTTTACCTTGATTAGTTCACCGATGAAGGGAATCACTTGCTTGTCCACTCCAAGGTGAGCTGCAATGTCTTCTCGTATGCCGGCTACTCTACCGGTGATGTTGTTCTTATTCTTTTGCAGTACTTTGATGGTCTCGACTGCCTCGCGGATCTTTTGTTTGAGCTCATCTCTGCGGTTTTTGGCCTGTCTCGCCTTTTCGTTTTCTTTGTTTCTGAGCTGTTCTAGTTCGCTTCTTTTCAATTTTGCATTTTCCCGATTTTGCACAAAGGTTTTCTCGCCTGGATTGCCGGGCAACTCAATCTTTTCCGCGATCTTATTGTAGCTGTCTAATTTTCCCTTACGCAAGTCGCGACTCTTAGCCAATCGCAATATCTCTGACTTGATTCGTTCAATCTGGTTCCCCACGGCATCAGATTTGATCTGTACACGTAGATCGGTTTCTTCTTCTTTCAGCTGCTCCTCATTTTCTCGAAGCGCTGCAAGATCCTCCCGGTGCATTGATAGTTTTTCATTGGCCAGGTAATGTTGTTCTGCAGCGAGTTCGACCGTCTTTTTAGCAAACCAGTACACGGCCTGCTCTTTGGAACTGTTGAGCTGGATTTGCCTTTCGTCCAGTGCTGTAATCTGCTCCGCGATATCATTGATGGGCGTCAGTTGAGTAATCTGTTCCTTTGCTTTCTCGATATTGGTTTTGGCCTCCATCAATGTAAGGAAGCTCTCCTTCAGTTGTATAAATTCCGCCTCAGCATCGCGGCCCTCCAGCATATTGGTGCGGATGAACACATCCAGATTTTCCAATACCTTGACGCCAACGATATGGTTGAACAGGTTCAAGGCCCTGGTAGACCGCATCCCAAACAAATCTGCAATTCGTTCCCCATAGGCTGTCGGTCCCTCAAAAAACTCCAGGACCCGCTTCCGGGAATTGGCATTGTACTGCTTTTCCAGTCGCTTTTTCCAATTGCCGCGGCTGTCAAATTCGCTAAAATCCTGGGATATTTCAAGCGGGCAGTGTGCCAGCCCAAAGGCGCGCTTTAGCTTACCATTGTTAAACCAGCGCAACTGAAATATCGTGATGTGTTTGTTGTCTGTATTTCCATAGGAAGCAAGAATGACCGAGTAGGTACCCTTGTCACGAAGCGCCTGCGTCGAAGTGGAAAATTCTCCTTCACGCTGTATGTTTCCATAATGGCCTAACACATAGGTTTCTTCGCTTCGATCGCCCTTCTTTTCAACTCCGGAAGACTGATTGTAAAACCGGTCTCGCTTTATAGGAACCATCAGCGTGAGCAGCGCATCAATGTAGGTACTCTTGCCAGAGGCATTAGCACCGGTCAATAAGGAATTGTTGCCCTTCGGACTGATCTTAAAAACCTGTCCATCAAAAGTACCCCAATTATAGACTTCCATATATTGAAGCCTAAAGCCAGCCTTATCTGAACTCGTACTAAATAGACTCAACATAGTCCTGCAATTTGTCCTTAAATTCCTGCAAAGCACCGAGGCTTACCTTCTCCTTGATGATGCGGCGAATCTGATAGGTGGTCTCCTGATCCTTTTTGTTGACCTCTTTCAGGTAGCCCAGATCCACTATGCGCTTCACATATCGATCCAGCTCCTGCAAAAATTTAACGCGGTTAAATTGCTCCGGCAAGAACAGCTCCAACTCTTCCTTGATTTCGGTATCCGTGATAAACTTGGCCGATGCCTGAAACTGGGTAGGATTGCTATCGTATTCCTCCAGGCTTTGTCGTAACACAACCAGGACTATCGAGGTCTCAAAACCAATCTGCCTGCGCGTGATTAATCCCTGAGTGTTTCCTTCTGAATCTTCGAACTGTGTGACAAAAGCAAATCCTTCCTCTCGCTTTACAATCAACTCCAGACCAATTTGCCCCAGATACTCCTGAATCTCCACCTGATAATGCAAGAGCTCCGACCATACGCTAGCACTGCTTTCTACAGGTCCTTTGAGCAATTTGACCATTGCTTTGCTGTAGGGCTTCAAGTAATCTTCCAACTCTCTCATCGGCTCAAAATTATCTCCGGCACCTGAATCGATTTCTTTTGCACAACATCAAAGGTAATCCGCTGTTTCTTTTCCTTGCTGGTTACCGAGTTAAATTCTTTCACAATATCGATATAGGCAAACAACTCTGGTAGCCCCTTCTCAATTCCCCCACTCTTCTCGATGACTTCAAAAAGGGTGGTTTGCGACTTGGCCTTAAGCACTTCCCGAATGCGCTTTCGCAGCAAATCCTTATCAATATTAAATTGCTCAAACAGGCTACTCAGATGCAGCGTATCGGTGAGGTCGGCTTCGGCTAGTTTGGGTTTGTCGCCATATTCCCTTTGCTCCGACTGCTCCATTGTCAGTCTGCGATCAAAAGGAATGCGAATTTGCATCTCGGTTTCCAGGTCCAGGCTAATGTCTGGTCGCTCCTTGGCCTTGCTTATTTCCAGCAACGACTTCTTGATTTCGTTGATTAGATTTTTCGTCGCCTGCGATTTCGAAGCCTCATTCTCGCGAATGATTCGACTCAGCTTCTCGGCCATCTTATCATTGGCCTTATACACTTTTTGTCCCGCACGATGCAGCTGCCCTTTCATACTACGCAAGAACGAATCCCGTATCGGAATACCTTTCTCTTCCATTCTATCTTTCAACTCCAAAGTCATTCGCTCCCACTGCTCGAGTAGTCGCGGATTCAGTAGAAAGGTCCAAAAGGCATAAAAGCTCTTGCCTTGTTGGCTGTCCTTCAATTCATCCAGTGCCTCAAAAGTGAAATCAAGAATGTCCCCCTTCTTTTGGGACTCATCAGCGTGTTTTTGGTAAATACTCCTGGTAATCTCTTTGAAATTATCCTCCACCACCTTGAAGTCTGTCAGCAATTCCTTTGCAGACTGGTTGAGTTGCTTAAATCTGGGAACAATCTCAAACTCCTCAAAGACCTTCACATCCTCTCCAATTTGCAGCTGCGCAATTTGCTGCTCAATCTCCAGCTTCCTGGCTTCCAGCAAAGCAATCCTCGAAGCTGCATCTTCATTGGTATACTCCACCAACTCCTGCAACTGCCCAAAGATGTTCCGAAACTTGGATTCCGTGCCTACATACTCCTCCTTCTTCAGGCTAATCAACCAGTCGATGGTCTTGCTGGCATGCGCTGAAAGTTCATAAAATATTTCTCCTCGCTCATCCTGAAAATTGGTCAAAAAGCCCTTATCTGTCCAGGCCCGAATGAATTTTCGGGCTTTGGTATCATAACTATCCTGACTTTGCACCTGCCCTTCTTCATCATTCTCAATCTCCCGATATTCCAGATAATCAGCGAGTTGCGTATGTATGCGCTCCGCAGAAATCACCACAGCTTCATTGAGAAAAGTATTGGCCAGAAACACAATTATTGCCTCCCGATGCCTGATTCTCAGTAGTTCTACACTTGGCGACTCGCGTAATATGTCAATTAACCTTACACTGTCGATCATAGATTCTTGCAATATTGCTGCGACAGCGAATGCCGCACCACCCATTGCTTTAAGGTAGGGAAAGAAGTGCGGATGCGCAAACCAGGAATGTGGAAGCTGGCAATTTAACGTCTTTGTCCATCCTGTAAGAAATCAGTAACTAATGCCTCAGGATTACATGGTGAAAACAGCAGTTTCTTAGCCCCCGGTGTCAAACCCACGACACTTATAAATGCCGACACTTAACAATCTGTAATTTTTGTTGCTTCGATCGTGAGTATCATGTGAATGTGGCCTCTATATACATGCACTGTGGTCCCTTCCACCAGGCAACCGCCGCGTAAAAAGCTCATCTGGTCCTGACCGATCAGACTCCATATATACACTATGCAACCAAACGTCTAAATCATGGAAAACCCAAAACTCGATCTAATGCGAGTCTACGCCAGTCACCAACAGTTACGCAATTCGCTTGATCCCGTCGCTACCAAGAATTTCGCTGGGCACATAGCCAAACTGTTAGACCCACTATTAGTAAAAAGGCTCTCGACCAAGGCAGAAAGAAAACACTGCCTCGGCAAAATACTCGAGGAGTTAGCTGAAACCGATTGCAAGAGCGAAGATTTTGCAGTCTGCGTAGCAGAAATCGCCTGGAAGCACATACTCGAAGTTAGAGCTGGTTAAGCCGTAATAGCTGATCTAAAACAAAGGCGATTCCTGGGTTCCGTAAAAAGGAACCCGGGTTCATAACCGCTGTATAAACCTAAATCGCTAAGATTTTTTATCCCGCTAAAAAAGCAAGAAACCCCTAACCCAGTCGTGAGACACTCCCTAAAAATCCCTCTCCATTTACGAGAATAATTATTTGTTTATCTGTGCTCTTTAAAACCCAGTGGGCACATCAATCCAAGAACCTATGACAACACCCAATTTTAAATGCGAAGATGTTCAGCCAGCCGTATTGATGAGCATTGCCGAAGACGAAACATCAGCCGATCCTAAACTATTACGTCAAATCAAATCCTGCCCATCTTGCAGTGAGAAACTGGAGTTCTTTCGCGACTTCCATCAGATGTCGCTGCGGGTATCTAATGGAACAGCACCCGACCTGCCTCCAGCCACTCAAGAGAGCATCGAACGAATGAGCAGAAACATCTACCGTAGATTGCTAATTCCAAGAATGAAGCACAAGTTGAGGTTGTTCTTCCAAAACTTGAGCGCAGGCTGGAAAAACAAAAAGCCAATGCTGAGTGCTGGTCTTTTCAGCCTCATAATCATGCTGACACTTGGCACAACTTATCAACTGGCTTGCTTTGCTACGGTATATGAAACCTGTACCAATCTGGTTTACTCGCCCTGGAAGTCTGCCAATCTTGCTGCCCATAACATCGCGGAATACTGTCTTTCCAATACAAGACTACTGCCCGTCCCACGCTAGCCTCTCTAGAACCTTCAAAGGGGAGCTTTTGAGTCCGCTAAATCCCACAAGCTCAGGGCTCCCCTTAACCAAGTCTTGCTGATCGTCATAGTCTACACCCTAACCTAACAAAGATCACAGCTCTTAACAAAGGTCAAAAATTCGACAGGATAATCGAAAACCGGCCATTTACATGTGACTTTTTATCGACATACGCGTCTCAAAAGTAACTCTATCAAACAGCTAAACAACGAAAAAAGACCCATATGGGAACTTTTCCGCGGCTAGTCTGATTATTATTACTTTAACAGGATACAAAACCCAAGCTCCCTTTTGGACAGTGCGTTTTCTTTTTCGATTGGTTTGGCAAAGGCCTTATTCCGATTATCTACCTATCACATCCTGATTTTTGATTTTGACTTTTTGTTTCTCAATGCGATTCCCGCATCGGCACTTTGACCGATTTCGTTGATATCGCTACTGAGGTTTATGGTTCATTCTTTTGTTCTGTAACACTTTGGCTGTTCCTATATCGGACAGCCCAACAAAATCAATTTGACCTATGGGAAAAGGAAGGCTGAGATATCGAGACAAGAGCGAATCACAATTATTGCAGCTCTGGAACAAAACCGGAGACGGCAAGGCATTGGAAATCCTGCTCGACAAACATCTTACCATCATCATCAGCATCCAGTTAGATAAGGGCGTGCCTCCAATGGATGCCCAGGAAAGAGCAAGCGACATTATCCTCAAGGTTTACAACCGTCTTATTGCTACCCAGGAACGCGTAGGCAATATGAAAGGCTACTTAGCCAAAAGCACCTTCAGATACACGTCTGCCTTTCACAGAAAGAAGAAGCATCACCATCAAAACCTTGATGACCTGTACGATCTTCAAAACCAATATCCAGAGTACGACGATGAGTGGGATCTGCTACTGCAGGAAGCCCACAAAATTCTCGATCCGGAGCAGAAAAAAATCTGGGATTTGCACTGCCTGCGCAACAGTGATTCGGAAACAGCAAATCTGTTGGGATTGAACGGGGTCAGTGTTGTGAGTTCACGACTCAGTCGCATTCGCAAGAAACTCATCCAGGAGCTTAAACGCTTGATCGACGATCAGGATGCTGCTTTGTTGTAGCGCTCTAGTGGTCATTACTTATGTCGTGCACCACTAGCAACTTACAAACAAGATAGCGGGCGGCCTCCATCTGGAGGCCGTTTTTTTATCAGCACATTTAGCTATACCAATATAGATATCAATAATTATTTGGAGCGAATCATTCTCCAACGCGCCAGCCGCTGTCCTGCTGTCCATTGCAATGCGGGTAGCATCCAGCCGCTTCGTTGCAGCGCTATCTGTGTCTGCTCTGGCAGCCACAGCTAGCTTGCACTCAGTCGGCTGCCTGCTACCCGCATTTCCATTTCCATCAGGGCTATTATGAACCTTACCTCCACCGCGAAAACAAGGCTAAATAACACGTCTCCAAAAAAATCCAAGAAAATCAAAGAAAATTCCACAAACACCGTGAGCATTTCCAACTAAAGCACTCTTCACTCGTACATCAAACTGTTATTATGCACCCGCCCTTCAACCTCGAAACGTATCGAAAAATGTGTATGGCAATCTGTCGCAAATATCGTTTAAGTGTTGCCGATTCTGAAGATATCGTGCAAGAAGTCTTTCTGTCAATTCTTAGGAACGAGAAATATCAAAACGGGCAAATCGCAAAGCCGAAAGCCTATGTCGCAAATTGCATCTTCCATGAAGCGGAAAAGCACTTTAGAAACAAAATCAGGGAAAGAAAGCTTATGGCCATTGTTGCTGAAGCACAAGATGTCCTTCAAACAGACGAAACAGTAGGCTTGCTGGATTTACAGCAAGAACTGGAAATTGCCTTGAAGCAGTTGACAGTAGATCAGCAACAAGTTATCAAGATGTGGATGAATTGCACTCCTTACCGAGAGATCGCTGAAGAACTGGACACAAACGAAGATTCAGTACGTGGCTTGATCTTCAGGGCGAAAGCATCATTACGAAAATCATTAAAATCCAAGAAGACAACTAAATAGACTCTTCATACCATAAAGTAACACCAACAACATTACGCAATCTTCCTTGTGGAGCCCATACCCACGCTTCCATAAACCTCCCAAAAAAACCAAATCATGAAAACCAAAGTACCACAAATCCTAGCCACCGTGAGCCTGTTAATCCTGCTCTTTGCCCAATGTAGCAACCCATTCTACAGCAAAGAAGACTACATGAAGGAAGTCGCCGAGCTCGCAGAAAGAACCACTGATGACTATAGCGAGCTCTCTGCACGCGAAGTGAAGATCATCAAGAAAAAGATCGACCGATTAGCCCATAAAGATTATGAACGCTTCCGCCCTGAAATGACTTTCATGGAGAAAGCCGCAGTAACCAAAGATAAGTTCATCGTACAGGCAGCCATCGCCATGTACGAGCTCGATCATCCAAATGACAAGAAGTAACACAAAATGGGGAGTAAGATACTCCTTACTCCCCTCTCTTCTCTTCGCTCCTTTCTCCCTTATCTTCGCTCCTACTCTCTACTCTCTACTCTCTACTCTCTACTCCCAACTAGCATTAGCCTAATGAATGACATTTCGGGCAGTTAAGCCCTGACACCCAAAATACATAAGTATTATTCAGTATTTTACTAGCATTGTTTCCTCAAAACATTAGCTTATGAATACTGCACTCAACAGACTGGCCATCTTCATGGACCTGTCCAATTTTCAAGGTTCTTATAGATCTATGCACAAGCATCTGCCATTGCAGCTACATCCAAACTTTTGGAAGGATTTTAATGCCACCATGCTAAGCCATATCAAAAGCATGTCGACCCACTACGACAATCGCGAAATCTCCTTTAAAGGCACTTGGGTTTTTGATGCTGTACGGCGAGCCCCAAGAAATGAAAAAGAAGAAAAACATCGAAGGTTTCTGGATGCACTCGACATGTACTCTGGTATTTCCGTGGAGAAGGGTTATGTGTTGAGCAACTGGCACAACGGACGTGAACGAGAGATCGAAAAAGGCGTAGATAGCAACTTGATCGTAAAGGCCATGCACCTGGCCCATCAAAAAAGCTATGAGTACTGCCTAATATTTAGCGACGACGGAGATTACATTCCCTTGGTAGAGTACCTAAGAAACATCATGGGAATCATTGTCTTTCACGCCGGATTTAGAGACTGCGAACTCAGACGAAAGAGCTTTGATCACATCAGATTGGAAGACCTGACAGATCAATTACTGCCCAGGCCACAAGGGCAAGCCAACAGTATCTAAGACTTGTCCAAACCTGCCACAAACTGTTGCAGGTTCTTGCGCGCTCTGTAGATATACATCCTAACTTTGGGGACAGTCGACTCCAGAGCGAGAGCAATCTCGCCGTAACTCATACCTTGCAATAGCATCAAAAAAGAATCTCGCTGACTTGGTTTTAGCAAGTTTACCTGGTTCATCACTTGAGTAAAAAGTCTGCTGTCCTCAATATTCAAGAATGCCATAGCTTCTTCCGGGCTTATGCTAGCTTGTTCGGGATCAAATTCATCGGTACTTGTTTCTGGCTTGCGTCTGGCTTTATAATCCAAACCTGCATAATAGGCGGTTTGCACCATATAGGGTTGCAGCTTACGTACCTCGTCTATCTTTTCAAGACTCAATTCGGCTATTTTCACGAATGTGTTTTGGGTAATATCTTCGCAATCGCAAGGCTGAAATCCCATCTTTCTGAGCTTCCACATCACTGGCTTCCATTCACGCTGATACAATACCTCGAAGGCAATTGCATGGTCTTCTTTCTTAAAGATCACCAACAGTTCCTTCGAACTCTTCTGTTCTAATTGTTCCCGGCTCCACCCTGGGGGATTGTCTTTTGCCATAACCTGATTTTGATTGGTAGTGCTATCAAAAACACAGCAGAATTATATGAGTAAGTATCAAAAGAGTGGTTGCTATAAACAGTAATTCTTACATGCTTGTTTGTCTAAGTGTATAATGAATTGAAGTAAAATCAAAAAGGTTCCTTTCAGAACACAAAAAATAATCATCTATCAAAAGAGTGTCAGCTCAACGTGTTTTCATTTTCTTGAACTGCTTTTTTTGCAAGACTTGCATTTCCTTAAACCCGGCAACGTCTTCCATGCAAAAAAACAAAAAGTGATTTGGATCAATCGGCTTATTCGTCAGATCCAATGTCACATTATTGTCTTGATCACAACTGCTCGCATACTCCTTCAAAAGAGTAGCAGTGCTAGGATCAAAATCAGGTCCGCTGCCAATGTAATACTTCGCTTTGCCTTCTGTCACGCCTGGCTCTTCGCAGGAAAACCTATAATCAACAGAAAGAGCCTGTAGGTCATTGGCCGGTGCTCCTTGAGATGCAAAAACGTCAAAATCAAGTAGTTTAAAATAATCAAGACTAGCGGTCTGACTTACTGGGGGCTTGCTATTTGGGTGTATACCGTCACTAAACATCCAAAAAATTCCGAGCAGGGCCGCCGCCAAAGGAGCCAAGATTGCTGCATACCTTTTCGCTTTCTTCATCCGTATCACCTTAGTCCGCTTAGCATCCAATTGCTTCTGCAACTTAGCAGCCTGCTCGTCAAGGTCATAGGTATCCCTCAAATCTTCATACTTTTCAGGATTAGCCTCCACGTCCTTTGCTACCTCAGAAAAATCAACAAAGAACTCCATCTTTTCCTGACACTCCTCACAAGTGTCAATATGTTTGCGAAGGCGCGCCTCCACCTGTGGAGATGCCTTACCTTCTACTAGGTCCATTAATTCTACGGGATCTATCGCATTGCAGTGCGTCCCGGTGCCATAATCTTTCATCTTATTTGTGGTCTGGTTAGTTAAGTGATAGACTTTACTCCCAGCCCCTGAATGTGAGATTTAAGCTCAGTCAATTTCAAATACAAGGTCAAGTGTTTCACAAGAGCGTAGAGGAAACTATAGTACTCTTGCTTATTAAGAGCAGCTAAACCACCAATACTCACGGTCGTTTGATATTTTTTTTCAAAAAATTCTTACACTTTTGCAACAACCAAACACAAACACCTGATTATCAGATAGATAACTTACAACATTTTTAACTTAAATCGCGAAAATTTTTCCTTCTGATTATTTGGGTGATCGCCCACCCACATAGGCGGATACGCTTGCCTATGTATTCATTATGTGTTTGGGCCTATGTGGCTGGTCGCCGGGCTATCCGCTAATACTCACCTTGCATCCTGCCGTTCGGCTTATGCCTGCTGTGGTCTCTCCGCA
>JAHDEE010000176.1 GCA_020629005.1 Chitinophagales bacterium | reverse complement strand
TAGTAGGGAATCATGTCCAATAAGATTGGATGCTCTCGACCGTGGATGTATACTGCTTTGTCTGCCTCAAGGGTTCTGAGCTCGTCAGGAGTCAAGAGCTTTCGGCCAGCAGTCTTGCTACGCTGCCCGCTCCCAAAGCCCTCTTCCTGGACTTCAACAGTTGCCTGTCCAAGCATATCAGAAATTTCTCTACAGGTTTCGTAGGACAAGCCAGGAAAGAATAATCTTGATGCACAGCCACCGTTTAGGATGGTAGAAGCCTCATGGATTCCATAAGTCTGCTTCAGCTGCGCAACATCTTGAAGGATCAATGAGATGCTGCAATTCCTCTTTCGCAGAGTCGTAATGATCTTCGAAAAGTCTGGCAGTTTGGACATATTGCCGAACTCATCGAGTAGAAAATATATGTCTAGTCCTGAGCTAGCCATTGCATACTTGAACAGATCCGCATAGAGCAATGAAGCAAACGAGGAGAAGTACCCAATATCTTGCTCAGGAATGATTAGATACAGGCAGGTTTTCTGGTGCCGCAGATCCTCCATCCTAATGGAATCAGTACTGGTGATCCGACGCAATCGATCATCCTCATAGCGTTCCATAGCTGCCTTTGCTGTACTGAGAAAGCCAGCCATTGTTTTACTATCCTGAGAAATGAATCCCTTGATAGCCATATAAAGGGAGTCATCAGCTGTGCGAGCAAAGAAGTTTTTCAAATCCAGTCCATCACCTCCAAAGGCATTGAGCAGGTGTAATACATTCGCTAGGTTTCGATACTTAGGTGGCTCCTTCAGCAAGCAGCGAATCAAAATTGTCAGCACCTGCGCAGCGCCTGAATGCCAAAACTGAGAATCACCACTCACATCAGGCATCTTTGCAGTGAGTAGCAGATCTACTAGCTTCTTTACATCACTTACAGATTGTAATCGCAAAAGTGGATTGTAGGTATCAGAGAGTTCTGGATCACTGAGATTAATGGTTTTGATTCTATACCCCTGACTTTCCATGAATCCTGAGGTGCGTTGAAAGATTTCCCCAGAAGGATCTGTAATTACAAAGCTTCGATCATCTCCGCTTTGCAGGATGTTTGGAATGATGAAAGAAGTAGTCTTGCCAGCTCCAGTAGGAGCCACAACTGCTACATGCTTAAAACTGATATCTCGCTTAATCTTCTTCTCACCATCAATGACCAACCCCTTATTCTTTCGATTGAGAAACCGCCATCGGTCTATTCCAGTTAACCAACGAGCTGATCCGAACAGCTGACTCCCAGTCCGAAAATTAAAAATGAATCCAAGCACCCTCCAAATGCCCAAGAGCAACTGAAAAGCAAGCCAGAAAACGAACTTGATCAGCTTAAAAATGGCAGAGAAAATTCCGCCACTTCCACCGGAGATTCCTTTAATCATAGCTGTAAATAGTCCAATAATGGCATTGATAAGAGGCGCAAACAGGGTGTACTTTAGCAGGTAACCAAAGACTAGCAAGACCAGGATCGAAGTGAGAGTAATCTCATAAAAGGGATGTGAAGACATAGCACGGCTATTAAAGGGGGCTACCTGTGAAGAGATAGCCCCCTAGTCAAGAGTTTCATAAATGGTGAGGATTAGGAGATCAGAGATTCGAGGTCTGCTTGAACTCAATGCCGTGTTTCTCAAAGTAGCTACGCCAAACAATTGCTGCATTCTCGACGTAGGCATCGTTCTTTGCAGAAATAGTGGAAACTACTTGCACCGACACTCCTGAAACTGAAGTATCCAAACCACACTCCCCTGCTAGTTGGGAATGTACTTGCTCGACGTCAAGTTTCTTGTTGTAGAAACTGGTACTCCTACTGTTCTCCAAGAGATCGCTAAAGAGAATCATGACCTTTCTATCAGCATCCTTAGCAGCTAAGTCATTGAGTTGCTTGCACACCGGCAAGTAAAGCCTGGTCTGTTTCTTACCAGTGCTAATCGTGTCAATCGAAGACACCGTCGATTCAAGTTTTGTTAAGAACTTGTCGCTGACCTTCTTTCTGAGAAGTGGATTCTCAAAAGTACCTCCTTGACCAAGTTCAAACTCAAACTCGTCTGTAAGGAACAGATCATTAATGAGGAAAACCTTGATATATACACCAGTAGAAGGCTGTCCTGAAATATTGGCAATCTCATCAATTGCCTCTAGCGTCTTTTCGTGATTGAACATGGGGGCCTGAGCGTTAGCTTCAGTAACATCATATCCAATGTAGATAGCTGCCGACGACAACGAGTTGTTATCACTTTCCGATTTACATCCTGCGAGCAAGAGCATACACAGGATGGTTCCAAGTAATATTCTCATTAGGCCGCCATTTCGAGGTGAGGAAATTCTGGATCATCTCCGAGGTCGAAATCGGAAGCCTTTACAATCGACAAAACTTGATCACGCTCTAAACATTTAGGCACTAGGCGATCCGGACGTTCAGCGATGTTAGTGCTGGCATAAGCCAAGATGCACTCGATAGCCCCTTCATAGTAGCGTCGAGCTACTGTACCTTGGAACGCTTCCAGCTCTTCGATCCGCTTCTTCATGATACCAATGACCTTCTTGAACTTATGGTACCTCTCCCGGTTGGCTTCTTGGGCACGCTTTCGCTCTTCATCAAGAGAATTCAAGTCATCTTGGAGACGTAATTGCTCATTGTCTGCTGCAAGGTGATGTTGATCCATCTCTTCCAGATAGGCCTTTTCTTGAGCAAGCTCCATGTTGTGACGTGAGCGACCCGGACGCTTTGCAAGCACTGCAGAATATACGATAGCCACGGATGACAAAAACAGAAGCAAACTGGCTGCAATCATCATGAGCAAAAGAGCAGAACTAGGAGGCATTCCCAGAACCTTTACCACGTAATCAAATCGAACTTTTCCAAATATAAATGCCATCACAATTCCCAACAACAAAAGTGCAATGCCAGAAATCTTAAGAATAGGATCATCATTGCGACGCTTCAAAAACATTCCTGCATAGTGGCCAAGAAGCATGTAAATCAAAGCAAGAAACAATGTAGAAATGGCAGTATGGAGTGTGCTCATACCCCAGTATAACAATGCGTAGTAGGTCAAAGGAAGCTCCAGTAGCGTAAGCAAATATGCAACATATATGTACTTGGATTTCGACTTAAGAACCTGATCATTGTCGCTCAATCCAGCTGATCTGTCTCGCTCCACTCGATTCTTGTGAGTTTCACTATGTCGTCGCTCATTAACAGTTGCCTGTCTGTTGTGAGACTGAATTCGAGCCACATTTTGTGCTTTCAGCCGTTCAATCTTTCGATCAAATGCCTTGTCTGTTTCCGCAACATTGTATTCATACTGCTCATTATGTGTTTCTCGATCTGTGCAGAACTCATCAGTAGTAGTACTAATGTCCTCTTGCAATCTTTGGATATTCGTGGCTAGATAGACATTAATCTTTCGGAAACACCCTTGAATCTGGTTGTACTTTTGTGCAATAAACGGTGGTGGCGAAGAATCCAGACTAGGATTGTTTTTCAGTGCTTGGATTTTCGCAGTAGCTTCTGAGTCCTGACGATGATCACGAATATCTTGTTCACATGTTTCTAGAACGTTAGTATCGTGCTCTCGTACGTAGTTAGTTTCGGATGGTGGGCTACTGGTAGCCTGATTTGGCTCAGGTTCCCTAGTCTGTTTACTAGGGCGGAATCGAGCAGCAAGATTAGATATGCTGCGTTTGATTGCATTTAACATATTTGTTAGGTTTTGACTAGCAATGCAGTCAATGATAAAATGTATTCGTGCCAGTGACTTTCTTGTCGGAATAGAACTGGCCAAGGGTGGTCTAACATATGCCACCCAGGGTCAACTTTCACGAGTTGGCCCTTACTTTAGATTTGGAGGCCCACGATAGAATTGCGGTTTCAACTGTTTCATAAAACTTGTGTTTGAGTGTTACAAGTGATTCAACAGTGGGCAAGATATGCCACGGACAAAAGGAAAACTGCGGAAAAATAGAAGACTTGAAGTAGCCACTATCAGGCTAATTCTCTATAATTTATCAAAAACAGGATGGGTAAGATGTTCGTTACCAGCACACATTAAGTTCTGTTAGTATGCGTTTTTAGTGCGGAATTTTCGACGCACTATTTTTGTTCTTGAGCCAAGTAAGCCAATCAAAGCCTACCAGAAGAAATTTTTTTTCGTTCTCATCTCGTTTTACGAGTGTTTCGATTCTTTGCTCTAGCGAATTCCAATCAACCTTTACATTCCGTTTCAAGCTCTTTCGCAGAGTAGATATAATCTCTTTTTCTACCTTAAAGTATTGCTGGTTTCTTTTACTGTCAGCCATTACGAAATCCACTACACCTTGGATTTTATTAAACGCTACGTCTGCTTCACCAATTAGATACCAAAGAACCACTTCTACAAGGCGCATATCTCTTCTCAAATAGATCATTTCGGGGTCCTGATTTGATCTCAGATTGATTGCTGTGTCATGATGTTTCAATGCTGTCTCATAGGCACCTTGATTCATCTCATATTCGCAAAGGTGGAGATAATGTTGCCATACACGATTTTTGCTCCAGAAGAACTTATAGAATTCAAATTGGTTTAACAATTCCAAGTCATATGGCTCCCTATGTATTGCTTTTAAGATCTGAAGTGGTGCAAACCAAGAAAAGTGTTGAAATGATCGTCTAGGATCATTTACGTAACCGTTCTTTGAAATCTGCAAATAGTCCTTTGAACCTCCTAAATCCCTACCACTCAGAATTGAGTATGCATGGGCATAAGCTGAAAGTGCCAAAAATGTGTCTGGAGAAGAAGATCTCAATTTTTTGATGTCTACATCTAACAAGAGCATAGAAACATCAACCTCAGACCACAACTGTGGATCTTGGAGAGAGTCATGCAGAATGAAATTCAATATTAACCCCTTATCGTGATTTGATGTCTGTCGAGATAAAAGTTCTCGGAGTCCTAATGAATTATTTCGATGTGCTTTATATGATAAAGATAGATCCTCCATGTAAGAAGCTGCTTTGGAATAAACTATGCGCTTTCGATCAAGATTTTGAATCACTTCTTTCATCTCCTCCAGCAAAGCAGTTCGAGAACTGATTCCCCTGACACCTTGATCACCAATTGCAATCTTGTTCCGAATAGCAAAGAGCCTAACTTCGACCAATTCTTCGGCAGTACAGCGTTCCAATAGAGATTCATTGAGAGCCTCTGCTCGTTCAAGTAGGCCGATCCTCCGTAGTTCAATAACTTGCGATAGATCATCTAAAATCTCCGAGGTATTTCTTGCATTCGTGGTTTCTTGAATTTCTAACACGCACTGAAACAACATGTCACCAACTCGAGGCTTCCACTCCCATTTACCACTATCCTCAAGACGTGATATCGCTCTCACCGGATCTTCGATGATATATTTCGCCAAATCCTGCAATTCAGGCCTATCTTTAAGAGATCGAACAAGCTTATTCCTCATTTTTCCATCAAAATGATAGATGATGAATATTGCGTCTTTAAATCCCTGTTTGCGCTTCATCCTCAAAAGTTACGGACAATTGCTGGCTGATGCTACCGATCCAAATCCCTAGACTCCCTCATTCGCCGATTAACCGCATCGATCAACTCCTGCTCCCGTCGTCTTAGCACTTCATCAGGCTCTTCTGAGTCTGGATGAAGCGGTTGCTGGACTCGTTGCTGCTTACGGGTATACAGAGCATCAAGTTCCGCTGTTCGAGATTCGATGTTCTGATCTCGTTTGATCATTTTCTGAAGACGGGTCTTATCAATGCCCAAAGTGGTGAATCGGTACTTACGTTTCATCACTACACCCTTCGTCTTGCCCCTGTACTCGTAGCTTTCTAAGCCTTCTTGTTGGAGTTTACTCAAGAAGCCTTTGAAGCTCTTTGAATCCGCAAAACACCTCTGTACCATCTCCGATAATTGGGCCTTATCAAGCTGCCTCTCCCCTACCCTTTTCGTCATCTGATACTGACGCTCCTTTCTGGTGTTATGATCTCTTGTGATACTGTTAATCTTCTGCCTAACTGGTTTATTCAGATAAACCACTGAGTTAGCTAGCTCTGGATATTGTTTGAGCTGATAGGCTTCAATTGATCGTCGAACTTTGGAGAAACGCTCATTGTCCATCCGCAGAGTCTTCTTACTCTTGTATTCAGTACCGCTAAACATGAAATGGATGTGCACATTGTCATTCTCGATATGCGGTTTCGCAAGACATAACGCATTGGGGTTTCGAATATCGATATATGCCCTAGCAATATCTTCCAGTTTTGCCTGATCGAGTTCCTCTCGATCGTCTGGAGCAAATGACAGTATTTCATGGTATAAAGTGACTTTAGCGTTCTTCTGTGCTTGCCGGAACTGATCATTCTTGCGGAAAGCAATGCCTATCTCCTTCTTCTCAATGGAGGGCAAATTGTGATAGATCGCAAAAGTCTGATCTTCCCCCTCAACGATCCTACCTCGATCAGTCAGGATATAATTGATTAATGCATCAAAGCGCTGGCTCTTCCATCTCAGTGTTTTCAAAATCATACCTTCATTTTCCTTCCAGCTTTGCTATCATTTCCTTCACCCGATCCAGAAGCTCTGGATGCTTCTTGCACTCCCTTTGAAGAACAACGGCCAAAGATTCTGGCTCACGAAAGATTGCTGATACTCCTTCTTCCAATTGATTCACCTTCTGCTGAATCTCCCTAACGACTTCGGTACCTTCCAGCTCTCCCTGGTGAAATCGATGCACAACCTGATTGATGTTGTTCCCTATTCGACGAATTCCAATTTCCAGTTGATGTACCTGGTCATCATCAGGAAGCAAAAAAACCTGATTTAAGTACGCAAAAGCTGCTTCACGCACGTATGCCCCGACCTTCATTCCCTGAGACTTGGCCACTGGTTCCAGACTTGCATATTGCTCCTTTGATAGAAAAAAAGTTACCCGCTTATTCTGCGCTCGATACCGTTTTTGGTAATCCTGAATGTACTCTCTACGATGGCTTTCTTTGAAAGATTTTAGCTCCTCTCCCACTAAGGGTTTGCCTTGGTTCAAAAGCTTCTTTTTCAGTTTCATCTTGAATGTGTTCGTGTGTTTGCAGGGAGTTTGAGGGATGTGCCCTCAACAAGTATGCAGATAGTACCAAAATTAACCAATTTTTGTTAGTGGACTATCTGCGTACTTGCTAAACACAGCCGTCGGCTGTGTTTCTGCTATACCACAATGCCACTCCCCCATATCTAGCGCTGCTGATAAAAAGAAAAAGAGTGGGGATAATTGCAAATGCTACGCATTTACGTCACTGCTTCGAAAAGGAAATGAGGTACTCATTGAGGTCTTTGTGCCCCTGGTAAAGATTGCTTTGATTAAGAATCGAAAATGTGGACTCATTGAGCTTACGGTTTGCCTTGGCTCCAGCCTCATCATTGTCAAAGTAACTGGCAATTCTTTGGACTCCTTGCGATTCCGCCCAGGCAAGAGATTTCTTGAGAAATGAAAGAGAATTGAGAATAATGACCGAAGCCTCCAAGCGCTCTTTTTGTTGAATTGTTAGCAGGCTCAGAAAATCCGTAATCCCCTCAAAGAGATAAAGATCAGTACTCCCCTCCTTCGGATATAAGCTGATACTCTTTTGCCCAATGACACTCTTGAAGAAGGGATTTCTGATCTCATAACCTCCCCCCTCATTCTTCCAGCCTACGGCAAAATAGATTTTGTTCTTTTGCTTATTCCTGAAGTACACCTCATCGAGGTGCAGCTTGCAAAGCTCGATATCCAGCTTGCGTTCCTTTCTGAGATAATCCAGCAGCTTTGGATGCTTGAGCTCGTTTACAGAGACCAGTTCTAGCAGATTCTCCCCCTGAAAAAGCATAGTCTCTTGCCTCAAATCTGAAGCACTGGATCTCAATCTATAGTTAGACAGTGGCTCAAGCCTTCTCAAGGCCTCACGAACATCGCAATTATACATGCGAATAGCGAGGTCAATAATCGTCCCGCCAGCCCCTTCACCGAAATCATACCACGTATTATCCTCAATGTTAATATTGAAGCTAGGGTCTTTTTCTTTACGGAACGGGGACAAATAAAACACCTGTCTTCCCCTTTGACGGAGAGGCTGATGTCCTTCAGCCTCTAGCAAATGCTGAATTGGAATTTCTTTAGCCTGTTTAGAATTGATTCCCATGCAGGAAAAAGATAGCTGGAAACGCCTTGAAAATCAAAAAGATGCCAGAATGGCAGACACCGACCCAATCTTTTTCTTTTTATTAGCAACGATTTTGTAAAAATCACCTAAAAACCTCTTTTAGGTTTTTAACCTAATTTATACTTGTTTAATGTTTTTAGAGAGGCCCAAAAGCACTGTATATCAATGGTTTATGAGCTAAAAGGGCGACAATTTCAGGGTCAAAGGGCGACAATTTCAGGGTCAAAGGGCGACAATTTCAGGGCTAAAAGGGCGACAATTTCAGGGTCAAAGGGGGACAAAATCAGGGTACCTTTTTTGAAGGGCGACAATTTCAGGGTCAAAAATGTGGATAACTTCTTTTCTGCCAAGTTGTAACGTATAGGGCGACAATTTCAGGGTACTTGTCCCCCTCGTTATAATCCAATCTAAAAGGGCGACAAAATCAGGGCAAATAAAGGGCGACAAATGCATTGACTTGTCGCCCCTCATGTGTACCTTTGTACAAACGGTTTATGTATGGCGTTTATCATGACTCAGAAAAGGATTGCTTCCATAGCAAACGAACTCATCTTTGATGCCAGATATAAACTGGAACCCAGAGAATTGAAAGTGCTCTTGCATCTGATTTCGCTCTTACGCCCGGAGGATGAGCATTTTGGCATTATGAGGATACCAATCAAAGATCTGGAGCATCTATTGAACCCTGAAAGAAAGAAATGGGGAAACGCCTACAAGGAAATCAATACTTTTTGTCTTAATCTGTTGGATAAGAAGATTGTCTTTCCTGAACAATATGGATATAAAGGAGGAATCAACTGGGTTGCTGCAGCTGTTCCTGTGCTTAACGAAGACAATGTGATCTGCATGCAATTCGAGTTTGCTCGAACCATGTCTCCATTTCTGCTGCAACTACAGAAGAACTTTACGAAGATTGACCCAGATGAAGTGGTCAAGATGACTAGTGCATACGCAATTCGATTGTTTGAAATGCTAAAGGCCCATCAGGACAGAGAAAAGTCATTCAAGAGGTACAAAAGAGATAATGACGGTGTTGTTTACTACGAGTACTACAAGAACTTGCAGGAGCTGAAGGCGATTCTAGGTATTCCTGACAAATATCCGAAGCACAAAGATTTCAATCGACGTGTCATCATACCAGCACAAGAGCAAATGGAAGAGCTGTCTTCACTTCGCTTTCAATACATCCCCAAAAAGGAAGGTCGTAAAATTGTGGGCTGCACTTTCCATGTTTACGAAAACACCCCACGAACCCAAGTAGTCAGACTTTCGAAGAAAGAGCGCCAAGACAAGCAAATGAAATTGGCAATTGTAGATTATCAGCGGACAGGCCTTTCACCGACTCAAGAAAAGGCCCTGGAAAAGCTAATAGACTTTGGTGTAAACAAAAGTCTGGCAAAGGAGCTGATTTACCAACATTGTGCTACATCTGAAATCAAAGGCCGTGAAGACCAGTATGTCGCATTTTGCTTGAGCAAGATTGAAGCCGCTCGGAAACGGCGAATTCAGGAAGTACAACAGGGAAAGCACAACAAGCGGGTTACTCCAAAAGAACGACGAGGTGGTCTCGTAAAGCCTGCATTTGAAAAGAATCACTACTTCAGTGAGTTTATGGAAATGCTTAGTGCAACAAGGAATCAACGAAGAACTAGACCAGTCAGCAACCGAAGTACAAACCAACAGCAAGATCATTCTGCAATGAAGATTGGCGATATCCTCAAAAACAGCCCCTTTAATAGCGAAAACAAATAAGCCGTTCTTAGCCCCTAGCTGGTCGATTCTATGATACTCCCCTGCCTTCTCCACCCAAATGATCCAAAAATCGCCTTACGGGGCTTATTTGGCCTCAAAACACGCACTTTGATTAATCCTGTAGCCCAAGATTCTAAATCTCATGAAAAAAAGCTTCTGTGTTTACAGAAACACAGAAGCAATCCAGTAGACTAAAAATTGGGCCCCAAGCACGGAAATACAGAAAATCGTGTTTCCTTGTTTCTGTAAATCTGCACTTACGACAATACAGAGATCATTATTTCTGCAAGTACAGAACTCAGCAAATACTGACTACTGTGTTTCTGTAAATGCGTTTTTAAAGAAAAACGGAAATCTGCATTGCAGTATTTCTGTGTTTCTGTATATTTGCGCCAAACTCATACTGAATGATCATATCCATTACCACACTCAAAGGGGGAACAGGCAAGTCAACGATTAGCCAGAATTTAGCTGTTTGTTTCGCTGAAATGGGGTACAAGGTGGCCATTGTAGACACCGACCTCAATAGCAGCTCTGTACATTGGTCAGGATTGCGTCCCGAAGAACACAAATCTGTACCAGCATTTGGACTGACAAGTGCAGATGCACTGAGAAAAAATATCAAGGAACTCAGTAATAGCTACGAGGTAATCATAATCGACGGAACTCCTTCGATCAACCGCCTTGTCTCCACCATATTGTTGCTAGGGGATATTGTGCTGATACCTATTCGACCAAGTGGTCTGGATATCTGGGCTACAGAGAAGTTTTTGGACAAATACGAGCAAGCCAAGGCCCTGAAGGAAGAGATCAACGCTCATTTTTTACTTAACATGTATGACGAGCGAATGAGCTTCAACCGGGAAAGCAAGGAGGTGCTTGATGAAATGGGTATTCCAACCCTCAAGACAACCATCAAGAACCGTATTGCTTATCCGGAGGCTACGGCAATGGGCATGGGCGTTTTTGAACACGGAGACCCAAAAGCAAAGGCCGAAATGGTGGAGCTGACCAAAGAAGTGTTAGCCCTGCTCGAATCAGTAACTGCATAACTTACCAACAATGGCGAAAAAGAAGACCGGTCTCAAGGGAACACTGAAAAAAAACCAAACCCCAGATCTAGCATTGCCAAAAAAGAAGGCATTGCCGAAGGTGCAGAAAGACATATCCAATATGGAGCAAACAGTTGAAGAACTTCACAAGGAAGAAGAAATTGTAGTAGTCGAAAAGAAGAAACCAGCGAAATCGCAAAAGGTGAAAGAAGAAACACCAATCAAAATGAAACGACTCACAATAGATCTGGATAAGGCCCTTCACAAAAAGCTAAAGGTGCAATGCTATCAATCGGAAGTTAGCATGAGAGAGTATGTAATCGGTTTGATTCAGAAAGATTTACAGAAATACTGATTTCTGTAAACACAGAAATTGATCTCTTTCTTTTAAGAGCCGTCCTTCATTCCAAAGGACGACTCAAGGTTTATGAAAACAGGATACTAATCCGTGTCTGATAGAGTAGGGGAGTCCGCTTCCGGTGATTCTCCTTCGGAGGTCATTCGATCGTAGCTAGCGATCGCCAGCCCTTTATTCACTTCAAACTCAATATCCAAAGTGAACTCGATCCATACACCTATTGGAAAATCAACCATAACAAAGACTCTCTTCACCTGCGGACATGCAGGCTTATCTGTCTGTTCTTTCATTAATAAGTTGTTGGTGAGAAAATGGGTCAAATCAGTCCTTCATCTGCAAATGAGTAATAGGACTGAGGGGTAATGATCAGATGATCAAGCACTGAAATCCTGAGTACCTTGCCAGCCTTTCGGAACTCTTCGGTCAATCGACGATCACTTTGTGAGGGCCGAAGAGCACCAGTCGGATGATTGTGGGCCAATATGATCGAACTGGCACGAGTCTTCAGAGCAGCTGCAAAGGCAACTCGCAGATCCACCGTAGCGGAGTTCAAACCACCCCGAGCTAGATTGAGATAGCCCAATACATGATTGGCTCGATTCAGTAGCAGAACTTTCACCTCTTCCACGTATCCAATCGCTGCCTCATCCCAAAGAGCCAAAAAGACCTCAAAACTGATTGCACTCGAAGTGACCTGGATACGATCATCCACCGGTACCTTGAAGGCATAGGAAATCTGTACCTCGGCTACCCGCTGGAGTATCCGAAGCAGCTTAAGCTGTTGTATATCCATAAAATGATTTTGAACTACAGAGAGGACTCTCTATAGCAAATGATGTGATACAGCCGTAAAAGCTGTTAAGTCGATCTAGACCGGAGCGAAGACATGGCCGTCTTCATCCCAGTATCCATTATGGGAGAGATCAATCTCAAAAGATCGATAGTTGAAATACTGCTTGGCTGCATCGGGAAAGGAATCCCAGAATCGGCGTTCAGCTTCATCATGAGCAAATGATTCCATAGGGCAACTAGGGTAGTGGCCCTGATAGCTCACTTCAAATGACTCGAATATATCTTCGAAATTCTCCTCTGAGATATTGTTGTAGCCATAGTGGGCTGCAAAGAGAAAGAATGCATCCTGACGATCCTCAGATTCTTCTTTCAGCTTATCTCGAAGCAACCAGTAGGCTTTGTCCAAATCATACTCAGAAATGAAGAAGTCAGGGATAAACTCCCAGTCGTTAAACTGCCACTCTTCCCGTGTCTGGCCAAAGTCCAAGGGGTGGGACTCATCCAGTTCTTCGAAATAAGTAGCAATGCCCGCCATGAAGTCATCTTCATCAGCGTAGTCATCAAGCCGAAACCACTTTCCGATTAGATTGCCAGCATTATACGAAGCCAGACAACCTACCCAGATAGCAGCGTGATCAAATGGGTAATTCATAATAAAAGTTTTGCCAACTCCTGTCAGACATGGAAAAGAACCAGACCATGACGCAGGAGAAGTGGGTAAATAAATTTCCATCACCTGCGGATGGTACCGGTTGAGAATAAATCGCATCAGAAATCTGTCAAGAGTGAAGAAAAAAGAAGAGGGTAGGGGAGTGCATACTCCCCATACGATTCAAAGCACTTCTCGTAGTGCTGAAATTTCATTGATGGGCTTTGCCTCATCATCGTAGCTGAAATCACGCTCAATCCTTAATCCAAGCGGCCCCTGTAGGGATTCCAGCTCATCAAGGGAAAAGCTGCCCCATTCAGTGAAGTGTCCTGTTACGAAACCGTAAAAAATTCTGGTCTCAGGATCATATTCGGTAGCATACCATGTCCAATGCGACCATGGAGTAAAGTACTTAGCAATAACTAGAGGATGGGATTTGGTTTCCTGACTACCGATTTGCGCAAATCGTCTTTCGAGAGCGGCCGTGAGTAGTTTCATGCTGGATTGGGGTTAAGAAATAATCCGCACAGAAAAAGCCGCTGCAAGCGTGAACGGTAAGGAGGAACTCGTAGAGGCAAATCCTCTTAGTGAGGGCTTGTTAGAGGCACTGTGCA
>JAHDEE010000175.1 GCA_020629005.1 Chitinophagales bacterium | reverse complement strand
ACTAGTACCTTATGTAAAACGAACCTATACCCGACTGATGCATTTTATATAGGTTAAAATCTATAACAGAAACAATACTATCCAGATTGAGGTCGCTGGCATTGTAGTCCAGTAAGGCGCTGGAATTGTATAGGTACACGTTGAAGTCAGTATAGGTGAACATGCCATTACCCGTAACATCACCCGCAAGCATGGTGAAAGTATTTCCATCTGCTGAGTAGAGGGAATTCGAATGTGCCTTCGAGGGAGAGCTGGTAAAGTCGTAGATACTGCCATTCATCGCAACAGCGCTGCTACTCATCACATCCAGATGATTGCGATGACGAACGACAACGTAGTAAGACCCTCCAGATGAAGCGCTTTCAAAACTCAGTCCTGACTGATTCGCGGTATTCACGATTGTACCATCGGCCATCAAGATTCCAGCCTTTTGCTCCCTCAAGTTATTGGGATTACTAGCATCTCTAAGTTCCACCAACACCCAATCAATCGCTCCCGGAGCCAATTGACTTAAACTTCCAATAACCTCGCTGCCATTGTAATTCCACGGTGATCCACTATACGGCTGACTCAATGGAAAAATGCCAGTCGATACTAGGCTGCTATACATCAAACCAGAGCTCCAATCATAAGGGCCTTGCAACAACACTTTGACCTGCAAATTGACTCCGCAACCACCGACAATGACATTATTCGTTTCTTGATGCGTACAGTTGGTCCCTTCTACCGTATAGGTAACCGGATAAGACCCAGCAGCCAGACCGGAGGGATCAAACATTCCGGCAGGGCTAATATACGAACCACCACTCCAGCTCCCACCAGTATCACCTGTCACCTGCACATTGAGGTCATATGGCAAATCACAGTTCGAAACGGTCGCCGAAGTCCAGCTCACATTCACCGGCTCGGTTTGGATATAGACATTTTCGGTATGGCTGTCCTGACAGGAACCACTGCCAACCTCATAAGTGACAGGATATACACCGTTGGGCAGGCCTGTCGGATCAAAAATACCTGAACTAGTGACATGAGCACTGCCAGACCAACTTCCTCCGGTTGTATTTGTCAGTTGTTGATTCAGGTCATAGGGCCCTCCACAATTGAGCAGATATACAAAATTCCAATTTGCATTTGGAGCAGCCTGGATTTCGAGATTGACACTACTTGAAACGCAAGTCGGTGTTCCATGTGAGTAAGTCAGTGTATGATTGCCCGGAAGGTAATCCAGTGGATCAAGTACGTTACCCGACAAGTTAGTACCGTCCACCAGCCAGTTACCATTAGGATCACCTGCCACAATACTAAGCAGATCAAAGTTACCCCCGCACTGCACTAGAGAAACAGGGCCTGATAATGCAGCACTCGGACTGGCGGTACTAAAAATATAGGTGATACTTTGCCCGCTTTGATATGAACTACAGGTACTACTTAAGCGCACTTCATAACTTGTGCACGCTTGCAGGCTTGATATCGAAACTCCATTGACATTGGCAGTGGTACTTTGCCACTGCGACTCCCCAACTTGTCTATACTCGATAACAAACTGACTACTGCTTGCAACTGGGTCCCAGATGATGTCCAGTACATCCACTTCTGCAGCGGCTAGTGCAACATTTTGAGGAGAGGGACAACGGTCTTCCAAAATAATGATACCTCCCCTACTGGTGCCTATCGCAAATTCAAGCATGCCATCTCCATTTAGGTCTGCACCTGAAAGCGCCAAACGTTTGCCCTGAAAATTATCGTTGATAAAGCTGCTTGAATATTGTGTGGCACTGGATACCGGAAAATTCAATTGGTAATCGCCATACAAACTTACCTGATCTTCCGTAGCAAGGAAGATGTGCGGCCCGGAACCATTCCAGTCAGCAACAAAAGGCACACTATAAGCACCGAAGTTCGCTCCATACAAACCAGAGGTCTGTAAAACAAAGGTGGCACTTGCAGCTGTGCCGGTATTCTCGAAATAGTTTACTCCTCCGGATTTTTCTCCTACAATCAGGTCCAGATCACCATCACTATCAAAGTCAAAAAGGACGGGAGTCGCATACTGTCCTACATCAATCAAATGAAGATTATAGCCGGTCACGTTCAGGCTAAAGTTTCCCCCATTATTGGCAAAATAGATCAGCTCTCCGGCGCTGTTCCCACAGATCATATCATCATCTCCATCTCCGTCAATGTCGCCAAAGCAGGGATGCAGTGCAGTCTGTTGAAAGGCGCTAAGGGTTTGGAAGTCTTGTGTCACAAGCTCAAAGCTAGCCTGCGTGCTAGTACCTGTGTTCTTATAATAAAACAACTGACTAATATTCATTCCATTCGCATCCGTAAATCCCTCGTTTGCGATTAGCAAATCGGTCAATCCATCTCCATTAATATCCTGAAAAACAGGACGGGAATAAGTGCCTACATCAATGGTCTTATCATCCAGAAATATATCGGTCTGAAAACTAAAATTGGGCACAGCATTTGTACCTGTATTCTTGTAAAACCAATGTACATTTTCCAGTGATACATTCATTCCCTGATTCAGTTTCGAACAGACCAGGTCCTTCAATCCATCATTGTCCATGTCGAGCCAAAATGGGCTGATTTGCATCTCAAGAGTGGCAGGATTGGAAGGTGGCCAATTGAGATCATAGGAGACTATGTCAGCATCTGTGCTCGTTCCTCCATTTTCGAGATAGTGCAGTTCGCCACTGAGATTGCTGCCAATCAAAATATCTTTGTCATTGTCACCATCCATATCAATAGGCAACACGTTTTTTGAAAAGTGCATAGAGGGTTGACGGGTATCATCTAAGTGGCCCGTGGCTGTCACGGGTGCATAGGGCGGACAGGTGTCTAGCGTGTAAGCATTTACCGTCGCAAAGAATTCTCCCCAGCAGTAGTCGAGCCGCTCATAGATCAAACTATCACAGCCGTAACCCAACTCCATAGATTGATTTTCATAATATTCCAGAAAAGTACCCGCGGCATCATCATTCACCAAAATATCTAAATCACCATCGCCATTCATATCGGCAAAACCAGGAATATCTTCAAAAACCACATCCAGCGGTTCATTAGTCGGGCCAAATGTCAATAAGGATTTAAAAAGCGTAAACGCCAATCGACCCGCTGCATCGTAGTGACCTTTATAGGTTACGACCTCAAGATCATTACTGGTGAAAAGGTCTGCAATTCCATCACAATCAAAATCAATTACAGTAGCCCAATCGATCATCTGAGGAAAGTTTGCTTCAAATTCAGGAGCATAGCTTAGGTCAATTATTCCAGGTGTACCACCCCCCAAAAAAGTCAGCATGCGTGACTCAAACTTATCAAAAATTGCCAGGTCTTGAACCCCATCATTGTTGAGATCTGCAGGCCAATACTGTGGAAGCTCAAAACCGGCAGCATAGGGAAAATCCAGTGTACTACCATATTCCTGCACCACAATATCAGACGGCTCAAAATTGTATTGAGCAAAGACCACCACTGTACTCAGCGAGGCAAACAACAAAAATCCCAAAATCTTTTTCATAACGTTCAGATATAATTGACGTAAAGCTATATGACTATAGATGGGAGAAAAAACAGATTACATATAATCCAGTAGAGACACCAGGATCTCCTCGCTTCGCATATTGCGATGAATGATCTTTCTGTCCGGACTCAGCAGCAAGATCGTCGGGTAAAAGTCTACTCCAAACTGACTCATCACCTTGTCTCGCTCATCAGGTTCGAGCCGCGCATGCACACCGATTCCTTCAAGATTGTGATTCTTGATGGCCATACGCCAGGGAGCTTCGTAAAAATCTACTGATACGTTTAAAAATTCAAGACTGGAAGATCCATTCTGACGATGGCAGGACTCCAGAAACGCAAATTCCTCCAGGCTGTAATGGCAGTGCGCAGCCCAAAACAGCAGCACGACATTTTTGTGCGCAAAGTCGCTAAGTCTCACCTCCTTTCCATCCATACCCTTCGCCCAAAAATCAGGAGCCACAAAGGACTCGTCTTTGGCAGTCACCTCCAGCACAGACTGCTCCATCGCTAGCACATCCGGGTGATGTCCAAATTTGCTCTTCAATCGCCCAATCTCTTTTTGGAAAAAATACAGATTACTCCCAATCGGTATATGCGAAAGCGCAATCAATGCCTCCTCAGCAGTTGCATGACTTGCCGCACCAGATTTCACGGACTGCAGTAGTTTCACAAAATCCCGGTCACATTGCTCCTCCAGTTCCAGGCCCTCTTGCTCATATATCTCCAAAGCAGGCGACCTGCCCAAAAACTGCTGAAAGGCCTTTAGCGACTGCTGATATTGTTCTTCCATGGAAAACAATCCAACAAGACCCTCTGAAGGATCAATTACTTTTCCATCTTCAAGGAAAATACGATGCTTATGCAAATCTTCGGCACTAATCTCCAATCCTTCCAGAGCAGCCAGATGCACAAAACAATACTTATCATTCCATCCCTTCAGCATGTGTAGGCGATCAGTTTGCTTACCTGAAGAATCAAATGTCCAGGAAGACCCACCAGTATTCTGTAGTCCGATGGCTGTGCCGGAGCCTGACAAATCAACAGCCGTAAGAGATAAACCCCTGGCACTCTCATCCTTAACGGAAAAATCAATGTTGGAATCTGCCACGCCATCACTTCCCTGACAGGCCATAAACAAACACAGAACAAACACAATACTCAGGGATAGGGAATCAATAACTGTCCGATTTTGACGCCGATGGAAATGATTTAGACGAGGCATTTTTTGACAGCATCCTTGTTGGCTGGTGGAGAAAAATAACGATGGATAAATCATTTCCAGCAAGTCAAAATGGACATTTATTGATTCGCTGTCCCTTAGGGACAAAATCTCTTTCATAAGCCTTTTAGGTTCAGAATCGAGCACGCCGAATCAGGCACTAAAGTATCCAAAAGATACAACAAGCCGCATACCCACATATAGGTATAAGCTATAGTATCTCTTGCACTTCAGAGGAGCCAATTGAGTAATGTGTCTTGTGATCTCTTGCTGGTAGGAGAGTTGGGGATAACAATATAAGAAATCTTCGTCGAAATTTTGAATATAGAGGATTTTTTTGGAGCGATAGGGTAGTCCGCCACGTTCTGTCCTTCCCGTGTTCCGCTTGTAGTAGCCACCCTGCTGCCTGTTCCTGCTCACCCACTGCTGTCTCTCCGCAGGCTCCGAGCCAGCATTGGGTGCCAGTCACCACGGCAGCAGGGCAGCTACTACCGCTGCACCCGGGGCTATTTCGCCAATTCTGTCCCCCGCGCCTACAAACACGCCAGCACACGACCTGAAGCAGAAAAATGTCAACAGCTAAAATCAGCAACATAATTAGACATTAAATAACAACGCAGACTCTACCTCAATGATATTCAGCAATTTACATGTTAAATAGTACAATTGAAGACATAGGCAGCGTCGATACTCCCCCAACAAATGCTCAAATTTGTACTCCCTTGTCAAGCATAAATTAATTCTTTTGGTGGTATCTTTAGTACCCATAAGTGAGCACTTTATGCATTGTTTGCATACATGTGCATATTTCAAAGCTCTATAAATCATCTATTAAAGCCATACAACCATCATCTGCATTAATGTCCTTCATTAGTCACTTATTAAAAACCTTACACATGAAGACAATCTGTATGATACTGCTTGCAGCAGTATTATCACTGGTTTCTGTATCGGCACAGAACCAGCATTCCGACGCGGTAAAACAAGACCTTAGTAAAGAGGTCAGCGTATCCGGAAACCTGTTCACAACTGAGTTAAACAGCTATGCTGTGCAACAAAGAATCGATCAAATGGGTGTGGACTTCCTGGATCAGGTATCCGCAAAGTTCGAAACTCTTCCCGAGGTGGAAGACATGAGCTTTGACCTGGAGGCCGGCACAGTATCAATTCGTTCATCTAAAGGAAGCTCGGACGAAGAATTACTAGTCATCCTACGCAATTTCAATCCCATATTGGAGCGGGTTGAAGCACGCTAGAATCATTATCTGCTAACTGAAATCTAACTAAACAAATGAAAAAAATTATTCTTTTAATGCTGGCTTGTGTCCCCATCTTTGCATGGGCACAAACAGCTTCGGTCACTTGTGGTGATCCGGCACTTACCTTCATTAATTCAATATCACAGACGGTTGATGATGGTGGCAACTGTGCAGATTGCGATGACATTACTGTAACATTTTCTATCGACTTTACAGCAGACTTTGTCGGTACAGATTGGCTGCATGGAGTCTTCATCGAACCTGCAGGAGGATGGCATGGATTGTCAGCGACCGGTCTTCCCGCTGGCTGGGAAGCTTTAGCAGGTCCAGTGTTTGGTGCCTGTGGCACAGGAGGTACATGCGTGTCTTATCCTGGTGGAGAAGGCTTCTATTACACTGAAGGCGACGGTGATCCAGCTAACTTTGGAGCAAGTTCTGGCCCTATCAACTTTGCAGTCGATTTTACGCTGGACATCTGCGGCTGTGATACTCCTGGAGGAGTACTGCCAAATATTGTTCTTGCTCTCACCGATGATGGACATACTGGTAGCTATACTGGTTGTGGACCAGGTGCACAAATCACCATTGTTCCAACGGCAGTAGCAGCAGCAGATGTCTGCTGCCCAGACGCTACTTACACAGCACCACCTGCAAGTCTATACTGCAACAGCCCGGCAGCTGACCTTGCTCCTCTTAACGCAATCTTTGACGGATACACTCCTGGAGCTCCTGGCAACCCTTGGTCGGGTGCAGCGGCTGCTTGTGTATCTGCATCTGCGGCTTGCGGAGCTGCTGAAACAGCTACTTTGGATCCATGTTCTTGTGCGATCCTGGCTTGTGGAGCAGTAGACCTTACGCACACTGTAGGTTATGATGCTGATTGTAATAGCAGCCAAACAGAGAACTTCAATTACTATTCTCCAAAGATCGACCCAGCATACGTTTTGCCAACTGACATCTGCCCTGGCGATGCAGTTACAACTCCGGATGCAGTAAGATGTGATGACGCCGCTTGGGATGGTCCTGCTGTAACGGTGGCGCTTTTTGAAGATGCCGCTTGTACAGTTGCACTTGATCTCACAGCGCCTATGGGTTGCGCCGCAATTACCAAAACTGTTTATGCCCATATCGATAGTGGCTGCCCGGCTTGTGATTCATGCACCTCTTTGGGTACAATCAACATACATCCAGAACCGGCATCAATCACCACGGATGATGCAGGTACCTGCGCCGCTGCCGGTTTTGTTGAAATTCAAGCTGCCGATGGAACCGTATGCTTTAGCCAAGCTGGTCCGGCTCCATCTGGTTCTTGTACCTCAGTACCAGGCACTGAAGAAAATCTTGATAATGTGTACAGCTACACCCACAATGCTGGACAGGCTTGCGAGCAGATCTTCTCTGCAACTACTGCCGGTACTTGCTTGCTACCTGATTGCTGTAATGCAGTTCCAGGTACGGTTACTGGTGATGCAATGTATTTCTGTAATTCATCTGACGATGCAGCTAGCATTATCAAGCAATTGACGGTTACCACAAACAATGACTTTTCATACACCAACATCTGTGATCCTGGTGGGGCTAACACTCCAGGAGTAAGGTACCTGGTTTACGCTTCTCCTGGACCTACTGCTGGTAGTACTACAGGCGCTGCATACTGTAACGACCCTAACTACACTGGGGGAATTTTGGGCAGCGGCCCACTAAATGATCCAGGAACCTGGATACAGGGAAGCAACTTTGGAGATGTTGGTTGTGGCATTAACTTCGGTGGAATCGGCGCAACTCCTGGAACAACTGTTCCAAACCTGGGCTACAACACCGTATGGATGATTTGTCCACAAGTTGTACTTGATGAAGCCACAAGTCTGACCTCACAAACTTGCCCTGAGAGTACTTGTGAAGCGGAAGTTGGAACAGACTGTATCGAAGCAGTATTCTTTGAGCCAATGGTGATCGATGCTACAAAAACCTGTGGCCCTGAACCATGGGAAGGTACAGTGACATTTACTGTTACTGGTGGTTACCCTGCCTATGCAGGTGATCCCCTTGCTCTTGGAACTGACTATACTTTCACCAACACAGGTGGAAATGGAACACTTGATGTAACTGCTGCTGCTTCTGGCACCACAGTTACACTTTCTGGACTGGTAGACGGTGGATACACTATTGAAGTGGCAGACCCTTATGGTTGTATTAAACTGCTTTCCGGAGTTTGGAACCAGCCAACTATGACTTTGGATGCATGCTCTACCAAGGAATGTCAATATGCAAATACAGATATTTCAGCCGCTTGTCCGGCCAATAATGTTTTGGCAGGATGTATCACAGGTATGATTACTCCTCAACTAGGCGAAATCTGTGTCGACTTTACAGGTGATTCATTCACTGGTGGTGACGGCTCAGGATTTGAAATTTACAACAGCGCTGGAGTCCAGGTGTTTGCCAATGTAGGTGCAGATGGCGTATTCTGTACTGGCGGATTGAGTCCATTTGATACTTATGAGATTCTCTTTGTAGATGCTTTTGGGGATGGATTCTCTTGCGCAGGTACAGCTCCGATTACTGTAACAGACGCTGGCGACGGTGCAGTGTTGGCTACTTTTGCAGCTGACTTCTTTGTTCACCCAACCAACCCTTGTGGTGGTACTGGCGTTAACTCAATCGGACCATTTCCTTTGATTCCGAACGCAGCTGCTCCAACAGGCTTTAATCTTCTACCTTCTGTAACACCGATAGGAACACTGAGCGGTACAGGTGTGATTGACAACCTTGATAATACTGCTGACTTTGACGCAACTGCGGCTGGACCTGGTGTCCACACAGTTACCTACGACTATACTGATTCTCAAGGGTGTGTACTACAGAGAACTGTAGACATTACCGTGTGTGCTAATCCTGCTGCTCCTGTGGCAGCAAATGTTTGTGAAGGTTTTGCTATTACTCCAGATGCACAAGCTGATGCCACAGACTTCCTATACTGGGATGGTGCTACTGCACCAACCATGTTGGATGATGGCTCACAAGCTGCTATGGGAGCAAGCTATACTCCTGCCGCTGGCGCGGGTACATATTGGGTTGTGGCTGTCAATACTGATGCTGCAAGCGGTGTAAGCTGCTATAGCTGCCCAGTTGCGGTGACTGTTTACCCTACGCCTCCAGCTCCGGTTGCAGTTCCAGACATCGTGTGTGATGGTCTTACAGGATCATTGGACGTGACAGTAGATGTTGCAACATGTGCAACCGTAGAATGGTTCTCTGACATGGCAGGTACCACAAGTGTATTTGTTGGTACACCATATGTACCTGCTGATACTACACCTGGCGACTATACCTACTACGCCCAGTGTACTAGTGCAGACGGTTGTAAAAGCCTGATCACTCCGGTTACATTGACTATCGTAGAAGATATTGTAATTGCAAATCCTACACCAGATTGCAGCAATTATTACGCTGTAGCAGTTGATGTTTCAGGTGGTCTTCCTGACCATGCAGGTACCCTTGCTGATCCTTTAGCTGCCTACACTTTCACAATGACCAATAATCCAAATCCGGCAACCTTTGCGCCAACTCCGGCGGAAAATGGTGCTACCTACAGCTTCACAGGCTTGACCGTTTTTGGAACCGAAACGCTGACTGTAACTGATGCAACTGGTTGCGATACTCAAGTCTCTGTTAATGTATACGAAGACATTGTTCCAGTAATTGATTCACCTAACTGTGGTGAAATTGACATGGTAAGCATCCGCGGTGGATGGGATCCTAACAATGCAGCATTTACGGATAGTCCTGTAGGATACACTGTAACGATTACTGGTCCAAACAATTCTGCACTTGCTCCAGCGGCTAGCTATAGCTTCGGTCCAACTGCTGTACTTACAGGTACTGAGTTCATTGCTGGCTCTAATGGAGTTCCTGCTAACGGTCTACCAGGTGGTAGCTATACAGTGACGATCGAAGATGGCAAGAATGCTGATTGCATTCCTAGCTTTAACATCGATGTACTTGGCTGTTGCCCTGCATCAACTGATGCTTCAGGTGACTATCAGCTTTGTGGTATGATCAGCCCGGCTTCAAGTGGCGGTTCTCAGATTTTCGGAGATCTTCCTGATTTGAGCTCAGCTATCACTGGCTTGGTTGTAGATGCCAACACTACTTTGACGCTAAATACGCAGGATGCTGGAAGCGGCCAGGATGCCGGTGGTGATGGAATCGACTGGTTCCAGGGACCAGATCCGCTAGTAGATGCGCCATACAGCGATGCTGATATGAAAGCAGCTGACAACTGTACCGAAGGCACATTTACACTTTACGCATTCCTACGTTGCGATGGTGATCACGATGGTGCATTTGCTCCTGCCGCTACCGGAACGAATACAGGTGTACCGGTAGGATATGATCCTGCTGGAGCAGATACTTACATTCCTGCCGGCTCTGTAACTGTTACCGTATGGCCAGAGTTTGCTGCTGAAATCCAGCACCCGGCTGAAGACGTTGCATCAGGTTTGGAGTGCCGAGTAGAAATCATTCCTAGCTGCGCTGATGAAACCGTTTTGGGTATTCAGTTTGAAGCAACTGTTGATGATGTTGCTTTCGGACCTGGTGTGGTAACTTTCCCTGCAGTTGATGGGGCTCAGGTTGTTTTCACTGGTACCTCCTACATCATTGATCCTGATGCCGTATGGGCACCAGCTGCGTCGATTGGTAATGTTTCTGCAACAATGACAGCAGTAAATGCGCCTACAGATATCAGAGAGACTTGTGTTGAGATTCCTATCGGACCTGAAGATTACCGATGCTGTATCGCAGAGGCAGGAATGGTTGAAGGACATGACATTTGTCCACCTCCATCACTTTCTCCAGATACGCCAGGCAGTGATCTGACTGTTACAATTACAGACTACGAAGATTTCAACCTGTACGATACACATTTGGTAGTGACAGATGCTAATGGTGTAATTATCGATGTAATCGATCTTACTGCTGCGGCACCTGCTAATGTTACTTATACACCGTCTTCAAACGCTGCTGGCATTCCATCTATTCCTACAGGTGGCACCACAACGTTTGAAGCCACCTTTGCCTACGATTACTGGGATGCTTTGATCGGAATTCCAGATTGTACAACTGGTGCAAGCGGCCTTGACGTTTCTATCTACTCATACAGTGACTTCAATATTCTGACTGATGGTGGCGTACAGCTTTCACCGGCGGATTATCTGGGTCAGCCAATTGAAAATCTACAGATGGATGTAAGCAGTACTGCAGATACCAACATCATTTGTGCAGATATCTCACCAGGAATTGACGTATTTATTCCTTCACCGTTCGAATTTGACTGTGGTGGAACAAACAGCTGGGAAGGTGAGCAAGGAAACATTCTACCGTTCTATTACAATTACCACCAAGGTACCATCTGTGGTGGTTCCAGACCGTATACTTACGAGTGGGACCGTACTGGTTACGTACGTTGGGATATAGAGCATGGACCTGTTGGAGATGTGATCAATATTTACTATGCTGATGCTGCTGAGTGGTCATACACTGTCACTGATAGCAATGGTTGCACCATGGACCCAGGTCTGCATTGTACAAACGATAGTAATGGAGATGTGAACCAAATTGGTACGATGCTGGACATCGAAAGCGTAGTGATCAAAGGAGAGAGCTACTCTTCTTACACAGCTGGCGGACAGACAGGTGATGGTTCTATTACCATTGAAATGACAGGTTGTAGTGACGGTGGATACCTATACAATTGGTCTGGCCCAGGTGGTTATAGCTCTACTGTTCAAAGCCCTGCCGGACTTGAGTCGGGACACTACGAAGTGACTGTAACTTGCCCCGCTGATGGTGAGACTACAGAAGGATACTACTGGGTTCCTCTAGATCGTCGATCTGGTCGTCTAAAGACAGGCGAGCTGGTTGATATCGAAGTTGAGGCTTATCCAAATCCTATGCAGGACTTTACGACACTACAGTTTGCTCTGCCGACGGATTCCGAAGTAGTTTTGGAGATATTCGCTACAGATGGTTCTTTGGTTTCAAGCAATAACCTGGGAAGAATGTACGGTGGAAAAGTTCACGAATACATCCTTTCATCAAAGGATATGGGCTTGAGTACCGGAACTTATCTTGTTAAGATTAGTTCTGACACAGGCAAGTCTACTTCACTACAGTTAGTGATTGTACAATAGACTGAATAGTTCAATTGCCATGACTTTGTCATGGCAATTGCTTTGATACAATGATTTAGGGAATCCAGGCCCAAATGCCTGGATTCCCTTGTTTTTGCTGGGTGGATATACTGTCATTACAAATTATGACACCATTACTTGCAAGAAGATTTCTTGCATTTTTGGAAATAATGGTTATCTTCACATAGTGCGAAACATATAAATGCAAGCACAAAATCGATTTCCAATACCATATAAAGACTAGATAAAGCTTTATAACAACGAAAAATTTTGATCCTTTAGACTTGTTTAGTTAGACAGTAAATTTGACTACAGATTCTGCGCAGGCCTTCGTGTCTGCGCATTTTTTTTATGCCTGCACTGCAAGGCAGCTGTCTGATGCAACTAGTGCTACGCAAACGAAGTCCGCAACACCTTTAAGGGCTTCTATTTCTGTCATCCTTCGTTGCTCGTCAGTCACGTAGCTAAGGCTATGCTCCATCCTCGCGCCTAGGCTGACAAAAAGATAAGCTCCTTAAAGGTGTCACATACTTTGTTTACGCAGCACTAGGGATTGACGACTAACTTAGGATCAGCCAAACACTTGCATGCCAGGCTGAGCACTCAATTGTTTATATAAGTCGTTGAAAGTCACCGGAGTCTAATATCGATTAAGGGATTTCAGACAAACTTGCAAGCAGCTCAGACCGGCATGTATCGACCTGACATATTCCCCACTTTTCTTGTCCTCTGCTTGGCCTGCAAGCCTCAATCCGCTATATTCGGGCAACAATTTATCAATTCTAAAATTTAAAATCCAACTATGAGCTGTAGAAAGAATATTGAAGAAATGTACGCGCTGATTGGCCAGGGCAAGTCGATGGAAGCCCTGGAGAAGTTTTACCACGAAGATGTGAAAGTGGTAGAAGCCACGGGAGAATGTAGAGAAGGTAAAGCTGCACAAAAAGCCGGAATCGAGCAATGGTACTCAATGGTTAAGGAGCGTCATGACGGCGGCGTTGCCTCCATCACTGCCGATGAAGACAATAATGTCACAATGGTCGAGTCTTGGGTAGATATCACCATGCAAAATGGCATGCGCATGAAAATGGAAGAAGTAGGAGTGCAGAGATGGAAGGATGGAAAAATCATCCACGAGCGTTTCTACTATAACGCACCATGATTCTTTGGGTATAGAGTATAGGGTACGAAGTACTTGGTACCCTATACCCTATACCCTATACCCTATACCCTATACCCTATACCCTATACCCT
>JAHDEE010000448.1 GCA_020629005.1 Chitinophagales bacterium | reverse complement strand
TGCTTCTTGTGGCTTGTGTTGTGCTAACGCTTGCAAAATTCATAAAGTACCCGGATAAAGTGGTTGCAAAGGGTATCATGACCAGTGAAAATCCTCCGATCGAGCATGTGAATAATGTGGCGGGAATCATTGACGAAATCTATGTTGCCAACGGTGCCATCGTGGATAGAAATGATGCACTGATTTACCTGAAAAATAACGTTGATTCTGCCAGCCTAGGTCGACTAGTAAGGTTTATCGAAGACTACAAGTCGATAGAACATACGCAAGAATATCTCAAACTAGATTTCCCGGCTGAACTGCAGTTGGGCGAACTTCAGAATGACTATAGTCAGCTACAATTGGTCTTTTCACAGTTTCAGCAAACTTATCGGCAGTCCGGAGTATTCCAGCAGATTGAGACATTGGAAAACGAAATTGAAGACACCAGGGAACTGCGATCAATTCTGAGCACGGAGAAAGCATACACCAAGGAAGAAATGACGCTCATTGAAAGAGATTTTCATAGACATGTGGAGTTGAATGAACAGGGGCTCGTCAGTGACCTGGCAAGGGAAAAAGTGGAGAGTGAGTGGCTTAGAGCGCAGAAGCAGTTCAACAATCTGCATCAGGGAGTGATCCAAAATAAGATCCGGGAGGAACAGTTGTTTCTCGAAGCCCAGAAGTTGTTTGAGGAAAGAACATCGAAAGTGCAATCCCATCAATACGACATTGCACAGGCCATTAACCGTCTGGAGGCGGGGATTATGGACTGGGATCGTAAGCATATTATTCGAGCGGAGGTGGAAGGGGAAATTTCCTTGATTCCGGACCTTGCCCAGGATCAGTTTGTTGCGGCCAATAGCGTTGTGCTATCGATAATTCCATCCAACATCGTGAACAAAAAGCATATCCGAGTGCTAACCAGCAATGATGGCATTGGGAAGATAGCAGAGCAGGACAAAGTAATCTTAAAGGTGGATGGATATCCGTACAAGGAATTCGGATCTATCATTTCTTCAGTGGAGAGTATAGCCTCCTTGCCCGAGACTATAGAGCGGACAGGAGGAGAGACGGATTTTGTATACAGCGTAAAGATTGGATTGCCAAAAGAGTTGCTGACCAATCATCATAAGCTGATTGAGTTTAGACCCAATTCATCAGTTACGGCGGAAATAATAACTAAGGACAAAAGTATTTTGGAGCGGCTGTTTGAAACTTTTTTATCACTGTTGAGCCAATAGTATATGAGATTTAGAGAGAAAATTGTATTGTTGGAAAGGTTGGATCAGCTAATCAGAATGAAGGCTACCGGCTCGGCCAGAGAACTTGCAAAAAAACTGGGAATCAGTAAATCTACAGTCTATGAAGTCATTGATGTGTTGAAGCAATTGGGAGCAGACATTGGATACTGTAGCTATCGCAAGAGCTTCTATTACGAGAGTGATAAGGTGCTGGCAATCGGTTTTGTCGCACCGGAAGATATTAAGTCAAAGATAAAATCTTAATCCTATAGCAGCGTCCCATGTTGATAGGGCAGTTTACAGGGCATTCTCCAAACCCTAAATTTTGGAGGTAATTTATTCAATTTTGTAGTATGATTAAATTAGAAGAATTGTTTGAAGACAGCGTAATTGAAAACAAGCTGTTAAAGAGCATCAACGGTGGTAAAGCTGTGACCAGGACAGGCGAGAATGTAGTAAGGACCGGCGGTTCTGGCGCCTCCGATTCCGACATTGGGGGCTCTCCAGTCGACAATGGCGGACCGGTGTCAGCGGGAACCTAGTGGATCAAAAACTAAATTCGTGACACCTATAACGGCTTCTATTTCTGTCATCCTTCGTTACTCGTCGGTCGCGTAGCTATGGCTATGCTTCCTTCTCGTGCCTCGGCTGACAAAAAGATAAGCTCGTTAAAGGGATCACGAACTTAGCTTTCGAACCACTAGTCGCTGTTGAAGTACGACCAAAAGCTATGAGGTCTGGACTCAGACTTTGAGCAGGCGATCGTACTTGGAAGGACTAGAGTGTTCGGTCAATGGGCGCTCTGGTTCTTCTATTAGCTGACGTCGTTTTGCCACTCCAGAAGAATTAGAAAAAATAAAATCATAATGCTATAGCAATGTCCGGTTTTTTCGGACAAGCATTC